>NZ_JAMYSB010000007.1:0-258980 GCF_040321695.1 Mesorhizobium sp. M0292 | reverse complement strand
AAGGCACCTTGCTCTCCTTGCAAAGGGCCGAAAGTGTAACCCATGTCTCCGGAATGAACTGTCACCCATCTCTCGGGAAGGGCAGATGCATTACAATAGCTTGGATAACCCTAAAGAGCGTCGCGCTGAACGGATTCATGCGACCGCTTGAAATCTTTGTTTAATGCATGTCGTTGTCCCACAACCTCGGCACTTCTGGGCGACATGCATGAGTGCCCGGGTCTAGGCACGGGCGATCAGTCGATATTCGGTGTTATTGGCGCGTCGATTACCACTTCCGCCCGTTCAGTCAGACGCTATGCTGCTGACCGTGACACCAAGGCGCGCGTTCCGTTCGTGATGAAGCAAAGTCAACACCGCTTGCATGAGCGGATGACCATTCGCGGCCACCTCGAACCCGCGTCCTTCGTGCCCTGGATCATGCGCCATGCGGCCAAGCTCGGTCTCGCGCACCACATCGCTCATGCAAGCACCGATCGCATCGAAATCGATATTGCCGGTGCGGCGGAGCTGATCGACATGATGGAGATGGGATGTTCGCTTGGGCCCATTGAGGTCTGGGTCGAGACGATCGACCGCGCGCCTGTCGAGCAAAAAAACACATAGCTTTGCGTGTGGTTACCTCGGTTTGCACTTAATTTAACCAATATTGCAATTGCGAAATTATTATGCATACGTCAGCCGCATCGAGCGGTTCGCCAACTCCTTGCGCCGGCATCTCTCTGGTCGGGAAACACTAGTATCAGTACGGAAAGTAAGGTCATGCTGTCCGACAAGACGGACACCTGGGTGCCGGTCGCCCTTACCCAGGATCTGCCAACAGGACAGGTAATGCCGGCGCGGACGCCCGCCGGTCCCATTGCCCTCTGGCGAAGCCAATCGGGGCGCTTGGCGGCATCGGCGGATCGCTGTCCGCATCGCGGCATGCGCCTCTCCCATGGCTTCGTGCGCGGCGAGGCGCTCTCCTGCATCTATCACGGCTGGACCTATTCGCAGGCCGGTCAGTGCCTGCGCATTCCGGCCCATCCCAGCCTCACGCCGCCGGAGACGATTCGCGTTGCGACCCGGTTGGTCGAAGAGGCCGGCGGGATCATCTGGGTCGCTGATGGAGAGCCTGATGGCAAGCCACCCCTTTTTGAGGGTTACGTGCCGCTCCGTTCATTGACGGCCCGTGCCGGACATTCGGCGCTCTCGGTCGCTGCCGGTACGAAGGCCACCGTTGAAGGATACGTCTGGCAGGCGCCCGGCGCGCCGGCAATTCGCCTGCTGCCTATCCCGCAGGAAGCCGGCGAGACGCTGATCCACGTCCTTGTTCCAGCCGATTGCGATGCGTCCGAGCGCATCGCCGCCTCGCGAGCCGCCGAGAGCCTTCGGCGCGTGGCCGAAGGGATCGAGGCGAAAGGGGCTGTGCCATGATCAACGATGCGATGCGCGACGAATGGTATCCGGTCGGGCTTTTCAGCCGGCTCGACCGCGAAGGACGCGAGACCACCCTGATGGGCGAGCCGATCAAGATTGCGCTCGACGCCAATGGCGCGGCGAAAGTGACAGGCGAAAACGGGCGCGTGCTGCCGGTTTCGGTGCGCTATGGCCATATCTGGTCGTCGCTCGGCGAACCGAAGAAACCGGTCTTCCCGATTCCCGAAGCAGACCAGCCCGGGCGCCGCTTCGTCGATGTCGGCGTGGTGCGGGTGCGCTGCTCGCCGCTCCGCGCCGTCGAGAACTTCCTCGACATCGCACACTTCCCCTTCGTCCATACCGACATCCTCGGCTCGGAGCCGCATACCGAGGTCGAAAACTACAAGGTCGAGATCCGCGAGGAGGAGGACGAGGTCTGGGCGACCCAGGTGAAGTTCTACCAGCCGCAGGCGGCGAAATCCGCGAGCGGAGGTATCACGACGGAATACATGTACCGCGTGCCGGCTCCGACCTGCTCAGTCCTCTACAAGACCTGCCCGCCGCGCCCGGGCGAATGGGATGTCATTACGCTATTCGTCCAGCCGCTTGCCGAGGATCTCTGCGACGTCTGGCCATGGATGGCGCTTTTCGATGACGAGACACCACTGACCGATCTCATCCATTTCCAGCAGACGATTTTCCTGCAGGACCGCTCGATCCTCGAAAACCAGATCCCGCGTCTTCTGCCGCTCGATCCCGGCATGGAAATCCCGACGCGCGCCGACCTGACCTC
Source organism: Mesorhizobium sp. M0292 (assembly GCF_040321695.1). Lineage (NCBI taxonomy): Bacteria > Pseudomonadati > Pseudomonadota > Alphaproteobacteria > Hyphomicrobiales > Phyllobacteriaceae > Mesorhizobium > Mesorhizobium sp. M0292. The sequence continues at coordinate 256,789 of NZ_JAMYSB010000007.1, read as the reverse complement.
GGTCGCCTATCGCCGCTGGCTGAAGCGCCACGATTATACCTACGGCGCGCAATTGGTGGCACAATGAGGCTTTACGACTACGTCCTCTCCCCAAGTTGCTACAAGGTGCGCCTGATGGCGACGCTGTCAGGTGTGAAGCTCGAAATCCGCCCGGTCGACTTCCATCCCGGCGCCGAGCATCGTGGCCCCGAGCTTATGGCTCTTAATCCGGGAGGCTCCATCCCGATCCTTGAAGACGGCGACCTGATCCTGACCGAGTCTTCCGCCATGCTTGGCTATCTCGCCGCGAAGGCAGCACCGGCCTGGCTCGGCAGCGGCGCCCCCGAGGAGACGGCGCGCATCCAGCAATGGCTCTCCTTCTCGCACAGGCTGACCGCCAACCTCGGCGGCGCGCGCCTGCATGAGATGCTGCTGCGCCCCGGTGACATCGGTGCGCTTCAGGCCAATGGCATAGCGGCACTACGTGAGCTGGAAGCCGGCCTTTTCGAACAAAAAATGCGTGGCGATCGGTTTCTCGCATCCGACCGGCCGACGATTGCCGACATTGCTTGCTTTCCCTATGTCGCGCTCGCGCCCGACGGTGGCGTTTCCCTCGATCCGTATCCCACGATCCGGCTCTGGTCGCGAGCGCTCCGCAGCCTCGACAATTTCATCGAGATGCCCGGTATCCACCGGCTGCACGAGTTGAAGCCCGAACCGCGACCCATGCTGGACGAGGCGTGAGGTGACCGGCTATCTCCTGAAGAATTGCGCAGCGGTCATCACCGACGAGGGCAGGGGTCCGAGCGTCCGGCGCAATGTCGGTGTGCTGACGAATGGCCCGCAGATCGAGGCAATCGGCGAAGGCCTGCACAGAAGCGAGTTGCCGGCCGGTACTATCGTGCAGGATGCCGACGGCTGGTTCGTCTATCCCGGCCTCGTCAACACGCACCATCACTTCTTTCAGTGCTTTATGCGCAACCGTGCCGAACTCGACTGGACGAAGCTCTCGGTCATCGAATGGCTCGACCGGATCTATCCGATCTTCTCCCGGCTCAACGAGGATTGTTTCTACCACGCCTCTATCACGGCGATGGCAGAGTTGATAAAGCACGGTTGCACAACGGCCTTCGACCACCAGTACAATTTTCCGCGCCATGCCGGAAAACGGCTCATCGACCGGCAGTTCGAAGCGGCCGATCTTCTCGGCATGCGTTTCCATGCCGGCCGCGGCGGCAACACGCTGCCAAAATCGGAAGGCTCGACCATTCCAGACGAGATGCTGGAGACCACGGACGAATTCATTGCCGACTGCGCACGCCTCATCGACACTTATCACGACACCAGTCCCTTCAGCATGCGTCAGGTCGTGGTCGCTCCCTGCCAGCCGGTCAACTGCTACCGCGAGACCTTCGTGGAATCGGTTTCGCTGGCGCGTGATCGCGGGGTGCGGATGCACACCCATGTCGGCGAGGGCGAAAGCCCGATCATCGAGGCCCGCCATGGCATGCGTACGGTGGACTATCTCGAGGACCTCGGATTTGCCGGCCGAGACACTTTCTATGCCCATTGCTGGGAGCTGACGCATGACGAACTGCGGCTGATGGCGGCGAGCGGCACCGGTGTCTCGCATTGCCCGGAGCCGGTCTATCTGGTGGGTGCGGAGGTGACTGATATTCCCGCCATGTCCGCCTTTGGCCTGCGCGTCGGTCTCGGCTGCGACGGTGCTGCCTCGAACGACAATTCCAACCTCATGCACTGCGTCCATTCCGCCTACATGCTGCAATGCCTGGCGGCCTCGACGCGCGCTCATCCCGTGCCTGCGCCGGTCGATTTCCTCGGCTATGCGACAACGGGCGGGGCCGCGCTTCTGGGCCGCAATGACATCGGCCGACTGTCGCCCGGCATGGCCGCCGACCTCTTCGCGATCGACACGCGCCGCATGGATTATGTCGGCACGCGCCACGATCCATTGAGCCTGATCGCCAAGGTCGGCATCGGCATGCCCACCGACATGACCATGATCAACGGCCGCATCGTCTGGGAGAAGGGTGCGTTTACCGGGCTGAACGAGGCCCGGCTTGCTGCGGACGCGGAAACCGCTTTTGCCGCGGTGGAATTCTAACAACTTAAGACAGGGGAACTGACATGCTGAACTATCTGACCCGCAGAACTCTGATGAAGGGCCTTGCCGCAACAGGGCTTGCCGGCGCGCTTGGCAGCCGTCCCGCCTTTGCGGCCGACGAGCCGCTCGGTATCACGCTCGTGCTCCCGTCGCCGGTCGGCGATGTCGGCTGGGGCCATGCGCTCGCCGCCGGCCTCGAGCCGGTCAAGGCCGCATACGGCGACAAGGTGAAGATCACCGTCATCGAGAACATCGCCGAAGGGCCGGACGCCGACCGGATCATGAACAAGACCGTCGCCGACGGTAACAAGTTCCTGATCGCCGGCTCATTCGGCTACCAGAATGGTGCACTACAGATCGCCCGCCGCGATCCTGCGGTCACCGTGCTGCATGCCTCCGGCTTCCAGACTGCGCCGAATTTCTCGCCCTTCGCGGCGAAGTATTTCCAGGGCACTTACCTGCTCGGCATAGCCGCCGCAGCTCTTTCCAAGACCGGCAAGGTCGGCTCCGTCTCGGCCTTCGCCATTCCGGAGCTGATCACCTCGATCAACGCATTTACGCTCGGCGCACAGACCGTAAATCCCGATATCGAGGTATCGGTCGTCTGGGTGAACTCCTGGTTCGACCCGGCCAAGGAACAGGAAGCCGCCAAGGCGCTGATGGCACAGAACTGCGACGTGATCTTCTCGAACGCGCAGGACACACCCTCCGTGATCTCGGCCTGCGAGGAGGCTGGCGTCTACGCGTTCAACCTCAATTCGTCGATGAAGAAATATGCACCGAAGAAATATCTCGGCTGCATCGCGACGGACTGGTCGCCCTTCTTCAAGGCTTCCGTGGATGCCCATCTGGCCGGAACCTTCAAGGGCGCCAACACCTTCCTCGGCGTCGCCGAAAAGGTGGTGGAGGTCGTGGACTGGAACTCAGATATCCCAGCCGACACGATGACGAAGATCAAGGAAGTGGCGGCGAAGATCGCCGACGGCAGCTTCTCGCCCTTCACAGGTCCAATCACCAAGGCCGACGGCAGCGAAGCCGCCGCCGCCGGTGCGACGATAGCGGATCCCGAGATCGTCGCGATGGACTGGCACGTCAAGGGTGTCACCACACCACTGCCGAAGTAAGTCATGACCCCGCCCCTTCTGTCGCTCCGCGGCATCTCGAAGAGCTACGGCCAGATCCGGGCCAACCAAGCCATCGATCTGGACGTGGCGCCCCAATCGATCCATGCGATCCTCGGGGAGAATGGGGCGGGCAAATCGACGCTGATGAAGCTCATCTATGGCGTTGAACAGCCGGACGAAGGCACCGTCGTCTGGAACGGAGAGCCTCTGCGCCTTGCCTCGCCGGCTGAGGCACGGCGCAGGGGCATCGGCATGGTCTTTCAGCATTTCTCGCTGTTCGAGACGCTGACTGTCGTCGAGAACATCCAGCTCGTCGTCCCCGGCGGCAAGGCGGAGCTGGCGGGGCGCATCCGCAGCCTCGGCCAGGATTTCGGCCTTGAAGTAGATCCTCTCGCCGATGTGCACGCGCTCTCGGTCGGCGAACGGCAGCGGGTGGAGATCATCCGCTGCCTGATGACCGACCCGAAGCTGCTCATTCTCGACGAGCCGACCTCGGTCTTGCCGCCGCAGGCGGTGAAGAAGCTGTTCGACACGCTCAGGCGCCTTCGCGACCGCGGCGTGTCCATCCTGTTCATCTCCCACAAACTGGAGGAAATTCGCACGATCTGTGATCAGGCGACCGTCCTGCGTGGAGGGCGCGTTATCAGCACCGTCGACCCACGCGACTATGATGCGCACGACCTCGCCCGGATGATGATCGGCCGCGACATGCCCGAGGTGATGCCCGCGTTGGCCATGCCCGAGGGGGAGAAGCGGCTGGAAATAATCGACATGGACTACACGCCGGACGACCCCTTTGCCACGCCGCTCTCCGGCATCAGCCTCACGGTACGATCAGGCGAGATCCTTGGCATAGCCGGAATATCGGGCAATGGCCAAGGCGAGCTTGCCGCGCTCATCTCGGGCGAAGCGATGCTGCTGAAGGAACAACGCGACCGGATCTACATGATGGGCCGCGACGTAGGCACACTCGATGCGGCCGCGCGCAGGAGATTTGGCTTCGCCTTCGTGCCCGAAGACCGGCTGGGACGCGGCGCGGTCCCTGAAATGTCGCTCGTGCTCAACACCGTTCTTACCGCCCATCCTTTCGATCTCGTGAGGCGCGGCCTCATCAACAGCGCCGGAGCGACGGCTTTCACCAGCGAATGCATCCGTCGGTACGACGTCCGCGCCTCCGGCCCGGATGCCGAAGCGGGCTCGCTGTCCGGCGGCAACTTGCAGAAATTCATCGTCGGTCGCGAGATGATGCTGTCGCCAAAACTGCTTTTCGTGGCGCAGCCGACCTGGGGTGTAGACATTGGCGCTGCATCCGCCATCAGAAGGCGGCTCATCGCGTTGCGCAACCTGGGCGTGGCGATCCTCGTAATTTCCGAGGAACTCGAGGAACTTTTCGAACTCTGCGATTTCATCCAGGTGCTCCATCATGGAATGCTGAGTCCGCCTCTGGTCACGCGGGACACGCGCCCCGAAGACATCGGCAGATACATGATCGGAGCACATGCCTCGCCAGAGAAGGTTCCTGCATGAGCGTTTGGGCCGCGACGTTCCTCCCCGCGCTCGTCCGTCGGGAGCATGCCTCGCTCGTCGCGGCCATGCTGGCCCCGGCTGTCGCGCTTGGCATGGCGATCATCCTCAATCTGGGCCTTTATGTGCTGATAGGCCGAGATCCGGCGGCCGTCCTGTACGCGATGCTTCTCGAGCCGTTCCTCTCCTGGGCATCGTTTGCGGAGGTGCTGCTGAAGGCGGGGCCCCTTCTCCTCATTGCTCAGGGGCTGGCGATCGGTTTCCGCGCAAAAGTGTTCAACATCGGCGCGGAGGGCCAGTTTATCCTGGGCGCTATTTTCGCCTCGGCGATCCCCGTCTGGTTTCCGCAGGCGACCGGGCAGTGGATCTGGCCGCTGATGCTGCTTCTAGGTGCCCTCGGCGGTGCACTTTGGGCATCTATCACCGCCTTCTGGCGCGTCAGGCTCAATGCGAACGAGATCCTGGTCTCCCTGATGCTGAGCCTCGTTGCGGCGCAAGTCCTCAACTACCTGCTGCTCGGCCCATGGAAGGACCCGGCCGGCTTCAATTTCCCACAATCCGTCATGTTTCAGAACGACGCGATGGTGCCGACCCTGATCACCGGTACCCGCGTCAACGTCTCGCTGCTCATCACACTTGCGCTCTCGCTGGTGGCCTGGGTTTTCATGCAGCGAAGCTTCATGGGGTATAAGCTCAAGGTCGGCGGTCTTGCCCCGCGCGCGGCCGGTTACGCCGGCTTCAGCGAAGGGCGTGCGATTTGGCTATCGCTTCTGATCGGTGGCTTGGCGGCGGGACTGGCAGGCGCGGCGGAAGTCGCGGGGCCGCTCGGCCAGCTGCAGCGCTCGATCTCGACCGGCTACGGTTATGCGGCCATCATTGTCGCCTATCTCGGCGGCTTGCATCCAGTCGGCATCATCTTTTCCGCGCTCTTTATGGCTGTCCTCTATATCGGCGGCGACAATGCGATGGTGTCGGCAAACCTGCCGATCGCCGCCGTCCGCGTCTTCCAAGGCAGCTTGCTGCTCGCCTATCTCGGCGCTGTGGCCTTCGTGCGCTACCGCATCGAGTGGCGCCGCCCCCATCACCTGAGCCAGCCATGAACGCCGTCGAGTTCATTATTTCGGGCATGCTCGCAGCGGCAACCCCCTTTCTCCTTGCCGCACTCGGCGAGTTGGTGGTCGAGCGCGCCGGCGTTCTTAACCTCGGCGTAGAGGGCCTGATGGCCCTCGGCGCGGTGCTCGCGTTCATCGTCGTCTACCACGGCGGTGGACACCTGCTGGGGTTCGTTGCCGCCGGCCTCGGTAGCGCCGTCCTGTCCCTCGTCTTTGCAGTGCTGGCACTCGGATTCCGGGCAAACCAGGTCGCGACAGGCCTTGCGATCGGCATTCTCGGCCAGGGCCTTTCGGCGCTGTTAGGCAAAAGCTACGAGAGCTTGACGGTCAAGGGGCTCCCGAAACTTGCCTTTCCCGGCCTCTCGGAAATCCCGGTAGTCGGCAGGCTGTTTGTCCAGGACGTCGTCGTATGGCTTTCCCTTGCCGTGACGTTTGCGATCTGGGCGATGTTTGCCTATACGAGAGTCGGCCTTGTCGTGAGGGCAATCGGCGAGAATCCCAAGGCAGCCCATGCCATCGGCTATCCGGTCATCGCTATCCGTATCGCGGCCATAGCTTTTGGTGGCATGATGGCGGGTTTTGCCGGCGCCTATGCGGCGGCGGTGTACACGCCCCTTTGGGCGGACGGTATGATTGCCGGACGTGGCTGGATCGCGATCGCACTCGTTGTCTTTGGTACGTGGCTCGCTGGCCGCATCTTCCTGGGTGCCTGCCTCTTCGGTGCGGTTTCGCTGATGAGCCTCGCCGCCCAGGCGACCGGTCTGGACTTGCCATCGCAACTGCTTTCCAGCCTTCCCTATCTCGTTACGATCGTCGTGCTCGGTGTCATCTCGGCGGACCGCCGCTTGCTCAGGCTGAACGGTGTCGCCTCGCTTGGCGAACCCTTCGAACGTTAGTCGGGATGAAAGTGGATTTGCGAAACTCGGCGTAAGTTGAAGAGATTCGAAACGCCAGCGGACGATCGGCATCCGATCCAAAGGGCAGAAACGCCAAACGGGGCGAAGGTATGCCCGCAAGGGTAGCGCTGACGCCGTCGACTGCGAGCAGCGGAACGATGTGACGCACAACGCGCCCGACATCGGTGGAGATCGTCGCGGGTTTCTTGGGTCGTCCCCTTTTCTGCAGTACGAGCCCCATTCTCGAGGGTCCATTCTCCACCGCAGCCTAGCGAAGCGGCGTCGCAAGATGGCCTGAGGCATGCGCCCGGTAAATTCCCGCATGCGAGCACTCGTCCTGCCTGTCTAAGGTTCCGAGTCTAACCGCAAATCCTCGATTTTTTCCGCCAATTCCAAAATATATATTCCGGTCGTCGCAAGAAGCCATAACAACGATTCCCAATACTACCTATTCTTGCAGAAACTAAAAACGCTACACTCGCGTAATCATATTGGTAACGGATGCTGTTCAACCTGCGTCCAGGCAACCAACACGGGGAGCGTCATTATGGATTTCTTTAAAAGCTTAACAAAGGCCTTGGCCGGTGGCGCTGTTGCCGTGGCTTTGTGCTTTCCGGCTGGCGCGGGCGGGCTCAGTGTGGGCATCGGCGGCAGCGGTGGGGTGGGCGTCTCGGTCGGCGGCAGTGGCGGCGGGCTTGGCGTCGGCGTCTCGGTCGGCGGCAGCAAGGGCGCCAATGTCGGCGCAACGGTCGGCGGCACCAGCGGCACCACCGCCAGTGTCGGCGCTACGGTTGGCGGCACCAGCGGCGTTGCGGCCGGCGTCGGCGCATCGGTGGGCACGGGCGTCGGGGTCGGGGTCGGCGCAACCGTCGGCAGCGGTGTCGGGGTCGGCGCCGGTGTCGGGGTGGGCAATGGGGTGACGGCCGGGGTCGGGGTCGGCATTGGCGCACCGACCGCGCCCACCAGCCCTCGGGATCCCAACACGCCGGCGGTGCCGACGCGACCGGCGGTGGTTGCCATCAGCGCCATGTCGGCCGGCCAGATCGCCAAGATGAAGAAACGCTGCGCCAGCGTGCTCAGCGGCAAGGGCACCTACGACCGGGACCTGAAGGAGCTCTGCCGGATATTGGCGCGGCGCTGAGTACCGCAACATCGCATGTGCCGTGGGGCATCAGTCTCTCAGCCAGCCCCAATGCCGCAAGGTGGCGGGCATTCTTAGGGAGAGAGCTTTGCCGAGCGGTTCAGCGTTTCGCGGAAAGGCGGAACCGGTCAGGCTGTGCGCTTTCATCGGCGGCATTCTGCATGGCTTGGTCACCGAGCCGAAGGAAGCGCGCCGCCCGGTTGCGGCCTTAATCTGACCTCTACCGTCCGTCCGGTCACCCGGTTGGGCCGGCTCGAAGATTCGCCTCTGGCCTTTTGTATCACCCGCTCTAGCTGCATTGTGTTAGGCTCGTCATGTTAGCCTTGTCTTGCTGATGGAGGTTTTGATGGATCGGCGATCATTCTTGACAGCATTGTTTGGCGTTGCGGGGGCCGCGGCGCTTGCTACCTCGGTTCGGCCTCTCGAGGCCGTGGCCGGGGTTCCCAATGTCGGTAACGGCATTCTCGATGAACTCGACAAGCAGGATGCCAATTCGTTTGATGACGACGAAGGCGCTGGCGATGTTGAGCAGATCTCGCATCGGCGATGGCACCATCGTCGCCACCACAGGCGGCATGTCTGGAGACGGCACTGCCGCACGTTCTGGCGGCATGGCCGGCTGCGCCGGCGCTGCTATCGCAGGCGCTCCTTTGTCGTCTTGCGGTTCTAACCGCGGCACGTTCCCGGATAGTCCCTGCCCTGAGGCGCAACCACCAAACAGACCCATCCCGATTTGCATCGGGATGGATTGGTTCAGCTTTATCCAGCCACAGCTGCCACCGACTCCCGCTCGACCAGCGGGCATTCCAGCTTGGTGATGGGATAGCGGCCGCGGCCGGCAGGCGGCGGCACTTCGAGCTGTTCGATCGCCCATTGGCCCATCGCCATGTGCGGCAGGATCGATGTCGTCAGCGGCGGGAACAGGTGACGGGCGATCTCCTCGTCGTCATAGCCGACGACGGAGATGTCCTGCGGGATGTGCAGGCCCGCCTCCTTCAGCGCTTCGTAACAGCCGATGGCCGTGCGGTCGTTCTGGCAGAAGATAGCGGTCGGACGCTCTTTCAGCGCCAAAAGCTTCACGGTCGCCGCGTAGCCGGCGCTCGCCGACCAGTCGCCCTCGACCACCAGTTCGGGATCGAACGGGATGTCGGCGGTGGCGAGCGCCCTGCGGTAGCCTTTGAGGCGGTCCTGCGCGGCCTGCATCCACGGCTCGCCGGTGATGGTGGCGATGCGGCGGTGGCCGTGGCCGATCAGATGCCGGGTCGAGTTCTGGCCGCCGGCGATCTCGGACGGCACCACGGCCGGGAAGGCATAATCGGCCGTGTAGCAGTTGAGCAGGATGACCGGGATGTCGAGGCCGTAGAGGAAGTCCGGTGCCGTGATCTCGCGGGTGAAGATGGTCATGTAGACCAGCGCCGAGATGCCGCGCCTGGTGAGCGCCGCAATGGCGCGCGGCTCCATGACGGAGTCGCCCATCGTCTGCGCCACGAGCAACACATTGCCGGCGTTCCACGACGCCTGGCGCGCGCCCTCGATGGCGACAACGGCTTCCGGGCTTGTCGCCAGCTGGTCGACAGCGAAACCGATGACACCGTCAAGTCCATCGAAGGCGGGAACAGGTTTGCGCAGCGCCGAGAAGGCGGGTGCTGCGTAGCCGAGCGAGCGCGCGGCGTCGATCACCCGCTCGCGCGTCTGCTGCGACAGCCGGATGCCGGGCGAATCGTTGAGCACGAAAGAGACGGTCGCCTGCGAGCAACCGGCTGCCCTGGCGATGTCGGTCATGGTGACGCGGCCGCCCTTGGCGGCTCTCGCCGGCGCCTTGCGCCGCTTCGCCGTGTCGTCCGGATCCCTCGTCTCGCTCATGGCATTGCGTCCCAATCCCCAGCCTGTCTAGTCGCAAGCCTGCCACACCGACAAGATGGTGTGGCGCCGTCGACCAATGGAAATAGTCGAAGGCGTTTATCTTTATTAGCAGCTTTGAAGTTCGCCGCCATGCCGCTTCGGGCCGCGTGAAATTCGAGGACTGCAAGGCATCTGCTTGCGCGAAGCCGTGCTGCACCTGTTCGGGCAAACTAGACCTAGGGCCACGCCGAGTGTCCGCGCGAGACCTCTGCTAATAGTGTTTACTAATACAAAACGACGCTGTAACGTCAATCCGCCGTGTCCGGTCAGGTGGGACCCCGTGCGGCGAGAAGTGCACGTGAATGGCCCGATGGCGAGCGGGGTTTGCCTCCGCAAGCCTGGTCTCGGACATGTGATATGTCAGACAAATCAGACTATTTACGAGCACGGGATGAGTCTCTAAAGTCCGTGATCGCGACCGACGACGCCATTCTTCAGCGCCGGGAACCCCTGAGGAGGAGGGCGTCCAAATCGCGAGCGGCAAGTCAGTGAATGCAAGATCGGTTCAGTCCGACGACTGAGCCAAAACGGGAGGTTGAACATGAAATCCTTGATACGACATGCATCCGTGGCCACCGCAGCCCTGCTGCTTGGCCTGACCGCGACAGCCATTGCGCGCGCCGACGACAAACCGACGCTGGCCTTCGTCGTCAACGGCGCTTCCGATTTCTGGAAGGCCGCCGAAGCCGGCGTCAAGAAGGCGCAGGCCGAATTGCCCGACTACAATCTCGAACTCAAATATCCCGAGCAGTCCTCGGTCGCCATCCAGCAGCGGCTGATGGACGATCTGGTGACCGCCGGCGTCAAGGGCATCATGGTCTCGGCCGTCGACCCCAAGACCTCGACCGACGGTCTGAACAAGATCGCGTCGGAAACGGCGCTGTTCACCACCGACTCCGATGCCCCGCAGACCAAGCGCGTCGCCTATATCGGCTCGTCCAATGTCGACGCCGGCAAGCAGGCGGCCGAGATCGCCAAGAAGGCGATGCCGGACGGCGGCAAGTGCCTCGGCTTCGTCGGCCTGCTCGGCGCCGACAATGCCAAGGAACGCATCCAGGGCATGAAGGACGGCCTCGCCGGCAGCAAGATCGAACTGGTGGACGTGCGCGGCGACGACATCGACCAGGCGCGCGCCAAGAAGAATGTCGAGGACGCGCTGGTCGCCAGCCCCGACATCACCTGCATGGTCGGCTTCTATTCCTACAACACGCCGCGCATCTATGAAGCGCTGCGCGACGCCGGGAAGCTCGGCTCGATCACGGTCGTCGGCTTCGATGACGATCCGATCACGCTGGGCGGCGTCAAGGAAGGCACCGTGGCGGCGACCGTCGTGCAGCAGCCCTTCGAATGGGCCTATCAGGGCATGAAGCTGATGGCCGCCTATCTCAAGGGCGACAAATCAGGCATTCCGGAAGGCGGCCTGATCATTATCCCGACCAAGATCATCGGTAAGGACGATGTCGACACCTATGCCGCCAATCTGAAGGCGATGTCCGGAAACTGAGACCACGAGCAGTTGCGCCGGCTCAGGGTTCGCCTTGAGCCGGCGATCGTGTTGACGGGCCGGCCAAGGCCCGTCAGTCTGTAGCCCACCGGCTGCTGGCAAGCCTGATCAAATATGGCGTGATGAATTATTCCGACCCATCCATCGTCGCAACCACCCCGTTCCTCGGCCTCGAGAACGTGCGCAAGACCTATCCGGGCGTGGTGGCGCTGGATGGTTTTTCCATGGAGGTCAGGCCGGGAGAGGTGATCGGCTTGGTCGGCGAAAACGGCGCCGGCAAGTCGACCTTGATGAAGATCCTCGGCGGCGTCACCAGGCCGGACAGCGGCGCCATCACCGTCGACGGCGTTGCGCATGACGGGCTCACCGTCGAAGGCAGCCTGGGGTCGGGCATCGCCTTCGTCCACCAGGAACTCAATCTATTCGAAAACCTCGATGTTGCCGCCAATATCTTCTTCGGCCGCGAGCCGTTGCGCGGCGGGCCGCTGAGATTGGTCGACCGCGCCAAGCTGCGCGAAATGGTGGCGCCGCTGCTGAAGCGTGTCGGCGCCAACTTTTCCGCCGATACGCCGGTTGCCTCGCTGTCGCTTGCCCAGCAGCAGATGGTCGAGATCGCCAAGGCGCTGTCGATCAAGGCACGGCTGGTCATCCTCGACGAGCCGACATCGAGCCTGCCGCTTGCCGAAACCGACAAGCTGCTCGACGTCATCAAGGCGCTGAAGGCCGATGGTATCAGCGTCATCTTCATTTCGCACCGGCTGCATGAGGTCGAGCGCGTCGCCGACCGCGTCGTGGTGCTGCGCGACGGCATGCTGGCCGGCACCTTGCCGAAGAGCGCCATCAACCACGACCAGATGGTCAAGCTGATGATCGGCCGCATGCTGAAGGAGCGCGAGAAGGCCTCCGAGGCGGCGCGGGCGCCGGGCGCCACGGCTCTCTCGGCCAAAGCCATCCGCACCCCCGCCTACCCTGCCCGGCCGGTCGACCTCGACATCAGGCGCGGTGAAATCCTCGGCCTTGCCGGTCTTGTCGGCTCCGGCCGCACCGAACTGGCGCGGGTGTTCTTCGGCATCGACAGCACGCTTGGCGGTGGGCTCGAACTCGACGGCAAGCCGCTTGTACTGGGTTCGGCGGCCGATGCGGTCGCGCATGGCATTTTCCTGGTTCCGGAAGACCGCAAGCTGACCGGCATTTTGCTTGACCTGTCGATCGCGCAGAACATCTCGCTGCCCAACCTGCCGGCGCATGCGAAGCGTCAACTGGTGTCGGCAAGCTCCGAGGCCGCCACCGCAGAGAAGCAGAAGACGAATCTCGGCATCAAAGCGCCGTCGGTGCAGACGCGAACCGGCACGCTGTCGGGCGGCAACCAGCAGAAGGTGGTGCTGGGCAAATGGCTGGCGATGAACCCGAAGGTGATGATCCTCGATGAGCCGACGCGCGGCATCGATATCGGCGCCAAGGCCGAGATTTACGGGCTGATGCGAGCCTTGGCCGACGCCGGCGTCGCCGTGCTGATGATCTCCAGCGACATGGAAGAGGTGATCGGCGTGTCCGACCGCATCGCCGTCATGCATGAGGGCCAGATCTCGGGCATTCTCGACAAGGAACACTTCAGCCAGGAAAACGTGCTGTTGCTGGCGGTCGGCAAGCCGGCAAACTAGCGGGCTTCAGGCGATTGCCGGTCCGGCGCATTGGGGAGAAGACGATGAGCAAAAAAGATCTCGGCCTGCTGATCCTGATCCTGGTGGTCGGCGCCGTGGTGACCGCCATCAACCCGCGCTTTCTTTTGCCGATCAACCTCGCCAACACCTCGAACCTGATCGGCCTGTTCGGGATCCTCGCCATCGGCCAGGCCTTCGTCATCATTACCGGCGGCATCGAATTGTCGGTGGGATCGCTGGTGGCGCTGCTCGGCACGCTATTCATCGATTTCATCGCCGTGCGCGACATGCCATGGCCGCTGGCGCTGCCGCTGATCCTGGTGCTGGGCGGCATCATCGGACTGGCGCATGGCTGGCTGATCACAAGGCTGAAATTGCAGCCCTTCGTGGTCACGCTGTGCGGCCTTTTGATCTATCGCGGGGTCGCCCGTTTCTATACCGCCGACGGCACCGCCGGCTTCGCCTTCGGCCAGAATTTTCCCGAGCTCGAATTCCTCACCGCGGGCCGCAGCTATGGCGTGCCCAACAGCTTCATCGCACTGATCGTCATTTCGATCGTCATGTGGGTGGTGCTGCACCGCTCGGTGTTCGGACGCTACCTCTATGCCATCGGCAAGAACGAAGAGGCGGCGAAATATTCGGGAATTCGCACCGGCCGTGTCGTCATGGCCGCCTATGTCATCTGCGGCGTGCTGACGGCGCTGTCGGCGATCTATTTCGCCATGTACACGCGCTCGATCTCGCCGGCCAGCCACGGCCAGTTCTACGAGCTCTACGCCATTGCCGCCGCCGTTCTCGGCGGCTTCTCGCTGCGCGGCGGCGAAGGCTCGCTGGTCGGCGTCATCCTGGGCACCGTGCTGCTGCAGGAGTTGCAGAACCTGGTCAATCTGCTCGGCATCCCGTCCTCGCTCAACTTCGCGGTGATGGGCGGAGTGATCCTGATCGGCGTGCTGGTCGACCAGCAATGGGGCGTGTTCCGCGCAAGGCGGCTGATGCTCGATGCCAGCCGGAAGACTGTCGCGGCGGAGTAGCGCTACATCACGCCGGATATATCCGAGAAGGCCATCGCCTTGCGCAGCACCTCGGCGAAGCGTTCTCCGGCGGCTTCGCGCTGGCCGCCATTGTCGATCGAGGTGACGCCGGAGCCGGACAAAGCGATATTGGCGCTGCGGGCGAGCCGAGCCAGCACTTCGCCGCGCGATTCGCGGCCGCGCTGGGCGAGACGCTCGGCGAGGATTTCCGGCGAGGCGGTGATCTCGACGACAGCCAGATTGGCATAGCGCTCCCGCAGCACCGGGATGACTGCGCGCGAGACATTGGCGACCGCGACATAGCCGTTGGCGATGGACCAGTCGACATCGGCCGGAATGCCGTAGCGCAGGCCGTGCGCCTCCCAGGAAATGGCGAAGGCGCCGTCGGCCTCGGCTTCGACAAAGGCCGCGTCGGCCAGCGTGTCGTGATCCTCGCTTGCCGCATCGCTCGGCCTGGTGATGACCCGGCGGACGAACTCCAGCCTCGTCTCGTCGACAAACAAGGTGCGGGCATAACCGATTACCGTATCCTTGCCGGCGCCACTCGGGCCGACGACGGCGACGAAGACGCCGTTGCGGACCGGAAAGGCCTCGCTGCTGAGTTCGCGCTCGATCGACGCCGAGACCATCAGGCGACCCGCCGCCCTTGGCGCCAGACGGTGCGCACGACCGGCACATGATCGTCGAGGCGCACCCGCACGAGGTCGGCGCGGCGGCCCTGTTCGATGACGCCGCGGTCGTTTAGGCCGATCGCCTCGGCCGGATTCTTCGACACCATCGCAACCGCCTGCGTTAGGGAAATGCCCTCGACGACGTCGCCGAGGAAGAAGGCCGACTGGATCAGGCTGAAGGGAATGTAGTCGGACGACAATATGTCGAGCAGGCCGTCGCCGGCCAGCGTGCGGGCCGAGACGTTGCCCGAATGCGAGGAGCCGCGCATGACGTTGGGCGCGCCCATCAGCACGCCGAGCCCGGCATCCTTCGAGGCCTTGGCGGCTTCCAGCGTGGTCGGGAATTCCGCGACGCGCACGCCTTGTTCGATCGCCTCGTCGACATGGCCTGATGTGGCGTCGTCATGGCTCGCCAGCACGATGCCCCGCTCGTTGCAGGCGGCTGATATCGCCACCCGGTTCGGTCCCGAATTCTTCGCTGATTCCGACATCCGCTTTTCGCAGAACAATTGGAAGTCGCGATCGGTCAGCTTCAGCTTGCGCTGATAGTAATGGGCGTAGGTCTCGAGATTGACGAACTGGCGCTGTCCCGGCGCATGGTCCATCAGCGACGCCAGTTTGACCCGCTGGTCGCCATCGAAATTGGCGAAAGCCCGCAAGCAATCCGGCGCCGAGACCTCACAGCGCAGGTGCAGGAAATGGTCGGCCCGCAACCGGTCTTTCGCGACGCTGTCCTCGATCGCGTCGGCGAGCTTGCGAATATCGTCGGAGGTAAGATCCGCGTCCTCGTCCATGCCGACGCGCAGCGCGTCGAGCACAGTGGTGATCCCGGCGGTGGCCACCTGCGCGTCATGGGCGAGCACGGCGGCGATCGGGTTCCAGCGCACCTTCGGGCGCGGCGCATAGTGGCCTTCGAGATGGTCAGTGTGCAGCTCGACCAAGCCGGGAATGATGTAGTCGCCGCCCATGTCCTCGCCGCCCATGTTCCCGCCGGTGTGGGCGGTGCCGGCGTCGATGCCGGAAATAAAACCGTCGCGCAGCACGAGCGACCCTTCGACGATCTCGTCGGCAAGCACGATGCGGGCGTTGTGGAGAACAGTTTCGGCGGTCATTCAGGCAGTCCTTGCTTACTCGGACGAATTGCGGTCAGGCGGTTTTTCGGGCAGCGCGGCGGCCGAGCGCATGATGCGAAAGCACCATGAACGGAGCGCCCGGTTCGGTTTCGACGAACAGCGTCAGCGCATCCACCAGCACCGGCTGCTGCAGCACATCGCCGAACAGGCTGTCAATTGCCGCGCGCAGACGTTGGCTTTCCTGCGGCCCGGCCCGGCCGGACAGTGTCATGTGGAAGCGAAAGGCCTCGAACACGTAGGGGTAGCCCCACTGACAGAGATTGCGGAACTCGGCGGGGTTCAGCGAATCCGGGCTGCGGCGCTCGATCTCGGCCTCGGTGAGCGGCGCGCGAAAACGGTCGAAGCTAAGCACGACATCGTCGGCGAAACGGTTGAGCGGCGGCAGCGGGCGTTCCGGCACCAAAGCGAAGAAACCATCGATCTGGCTGACGACCAGGCGCGGGATGGTGACCGTCGGCGTTGCTTCGGCAAAGGCGTCCAGCGCCGCGCGCAGCGAGCTTTCGGTTTCGTTGGCCGCCAACCGGAAGGGCGCTTTCAGCGTCGCATGAAAACCGTAGCGCCGCGCCGATGCGGTGTGAAAAGCGACTTCGGCCGCCGACAGCTCGCCCACCGCCTCGACCGGCCTGGTGGCGGCGCCAAAGGGGTCGCGACCCAGCCAGTTGGCGGCGATCCGCGCCAGCGGCTCGTCCTGCATCGGGGTGAAATAGATGGCGTAGCGCATCGAAAATCCTCGTCAGCCCGCTGCCATAGGTGATTTCCATGACGGATTGACGAAGCTTATGCGGGTTTTCGAAGGCAAATCGACCCCGCAGGTCCTTAGCCGACGATTTTTCGCTGCTGGACCAACAGCTTCCGCCGCAAGCGAAGGCCGATCAGGCTTTCATCAGCCACTCGTGCTCGGGCGCGTTGTGGAACTTCCACGTCCGCTTCGGCCCGGCCATGACGTTAAGGTAATAGAGGTCGTAGCCGTGACAGGCCGCGCACGGATGATAGCCCTTGGGCACCAGCACGACATCGCCGTCCTCGATCGCCATCGCCTCGTCCAGTTCGCGGGCGCCCGACTTGTCGGCGTCGGTGTAGACCCGCTGGAAGGCAAAGCCCTGCGGCGGGTTGAGGCGGTGGTAATAGGTTTCCTCAAGATAGGATTCGGCAGGCAGATTGTCCTGGTCGTGCTTGTGCGGCGGGTAGCTCGATGTGTGGCCGCCGGGCGTGATGACCTCGACCACCAGCAGCGAGTCGGCGGGCCTGCCCTCGGGCAATATGTTGGTGACGTAGCGCGTGTTGGTGCCTTTGCCCCGAGTCTCCTGGCCGAGGTCGTCGGGTGCGATGACGCGAACGGGCAAGCCGCCGCCCAGGCCCGGCGCCGAGCAGACCGCGAGTTCGAGATCGGTGTCGGCGGTGACCGACCAGTCCGAACCCTCCGGGATATAGACCGACCACGGCTTGCCCTCGAAGGGCGACATGCGCTCGCCGAGCAGGCAGAGTTCCCGGCCGCCGGCCTTTGCCGTGCCCTTGCCGGTGACGAACACCAGGCAGACTTCGCGATCCTGCGTCTTGCCGGATGCGGTCTCGCCCGGCTTCAGCCGGTGCAGGTCGAAGCCGACATAGGTCCATCCGGCGCTGTTGGGCGTGACATGCGCGACGCGGCCATGGCCCTTGTCGGCTTTGACGAGCAGTTTCGACATGTTTTGTCTCCTATCGCAAGTCTTCGAGGTCGGCCTCTCAACTTCGTCATCCTAGAGCGAAGCTCCGTCGCGAAGACCCTAGGATGACGAAGCGAGGGACGTTCCGGCCAATCACCGACGTAGGCGATACGCCAGGTGTCGAGTGTCCGACCCGCAAGCCCTTCCGAGCCACGGCCGCTTCATTCCTTCGGTTCGGCGTCCGCCTTCGCTTCGCCGGTCTTCGGTCGATCAGGCGCAGCCTTGCTCTCCTCCACCGGCTTGTAAAGGTAGAAGAACTGCCAGACGGCGTAGGCGGCAAAGCCGAGCGCAATGATGCCCCAGAATGGGGTGCCGGAGGCGAATTCTATTCCGGCCCAGATCACGCAGACGGCGACAACGGCAACGCGCCGCCACAGCGGCCGGAAGAACGGGTGCTCGTAATCCTTCATCGGACCGGCTTACGCATTGGGAAAGCCTTGCGTCTCGACCGTGTAGCCGGCCGCCGTCATCACCCGCATCAGCTCCTTGTAACCCACTTGGGCCATCTTCAGCGGCGGGTTCTTTTTCGGGTCCTGCTCGGCCTCGACGACGAACCAGCCTTCATAGCCATGGTCGGCGAAGCGCTGCACGATGGCGCCGAAATCGAGCGAACCGTCGCCAGGCACCGTGAAGGCACCGAGCGCCACGGCGTCGAGAAAGGACTGCTTTGTGCGGTCGAGCCCGTCGATCACGCCCATGCGCACATCCTTCACATGGACATGGCTGATCCGCTTGTGGTGGTTGTCGATGGCGCGCAGCACGTCGCCGCCGGCAAAGGCGAGATGCCCTGCATCGAGCAGCAACGGAATGCCTTCGCCGGAATGGCGCATGAAGGCATCGAGCTCCGGCTCAGTCTCGACCACTGCCGCCATGTGATGGTGATAGGACAGCGGCATGCCTTGCTCGGCGCACCATTCGCCGAATTCGGTGAGGCGCCTGGCATAGGCCCTCATCTCGTCGTTCGACAGTTTCGGCTTGGTGGCGAGAGGCCTGGAGCGATCGCCCTGGATCGAGCGGCCGACCTCGCCATAGACGATGCAAGGCGCATTCACCGCCTTGAACAGGTCGATCATCGGCTGGATGCGATCCTTGTTCCTGCCCATGTCCTCATCGACCAGCGTGCCGGAGAACCAGCCGCCGCACAGCGTCACGTCGGCCTGCTTCAGGATCGGCAGCATGATTTCGGGGTCGTTTGGAAAACGCCGGCCCATTTCCATGCCGGTGAAACCTGCCGAGCGCGACTGGCGCAGGCACTCTTCCAGCGAGACGTCGTCGCTGAGTTCGGCAAGATCATCGTTCCACCACGCAATGGGGGACATGCCCAGTTTGGCTTTCAAGTTTTAGCTCCGGTTTCTTGTTCACCCTCCCGTTGTGGGGAGGGTCGCTGCGAAGCAGCGGGGTGGGGTGCGGCGCCAGACCCCCACCCGGACCTTCGGTCCGACCTCCCCACAAGGGGGAGGTAGGGGGCAGCGCTGACTTAGCATCAATCGCCAATAGTCTGCATCTGCCGCTTTTCGTCATAGGCCTTGCGGGCTGCGTTGACCTGCGGCCGTGCGGAGACTTCCGGCACCGCGACATCCCACCAATGGCCGCCGGCATCGGTGGAAATCAGCGGGTCGGTGTCGATGACCAGCACGGTGGTGCGGTCGTTGGTTTTCGATTTTTGCAGCGCGGTCTCCAGGCCGGTGATCGACGGCACCTTCTCGGCAATAGCGCCCATGCTCGCCGCATGCGCGGCGAAGTCGATGTCGGGCAGGATCTCGTGGCGCGCGTCCTTCAGGAGGTTGTTGAAGTTGGCGCCGCCGGTGGCCATCTGCAGCCGGTTGATGCAGCCATAACCCCTGTTGTCGAGCACCACTATGGTCAGCTTCAGGCCGAGCATCACCGACGTGGCGATTTCGGAATTCATCATGAGGTATGAGCCGTCCCCGACCATGACGACGACCTCCTGGTCGGGCTTGGCCATCTTGGCGCCGAGCCCGCCGGCAATCTCGTAGCCCATGGTCGAGAAGCCATATTCGCCATGGTACGAGCCGGGCGCGCCTGCCTGCCAGAGCTTGTGCAACTCGCCCGGCAGGCCGCCCGACGCATTCAGCAGCGTTACGCCGGACCCGAGCGCGCGCTGCACGGCGCCGATCACCTGCGCGTCCGAAGGGAAGGCGGCGTTGGTCGACGCCGTCACCTTGGAGGCTTCGGCCTGCCAGGCCTTCTTGCCTTGGGTCGCATTGTCGGTCCATGTCGCCGGTGCTTTCCACTTCCCCAGCGCAGCACCGAGTTCGGCGAGCCCTTCGGCCGCATCGGCGACCAGCGGCAGCGCGCGGTGCTTGCCGGCGTCGAAAGGCTGCACGTTGAGCCCGATGATGGTCTTGCCGGAGTTCTTGAACAGCGCCCACGAGCCGGTGGTGAAATCCTGCAGGCGGGTGCCGATGGCGAGCACGACATCGGCTTCTTCCGCCAGCCGGTTGGCCGCGGACGTGCCGGTGACGCCGACCGCCGCCATGTTGAGCGGATGTGTGTCGGGCAGCGAGGATTTGCCGCCTTGCGTCTCGCAGACCGGAATGCCGGCGCTCTCGGCGAATTTCGCCAGTTCATCCGAAGCCTGCGAATACAGCACGCCGCCGCCGGCGATGATCAGCGGTTTTTTCGCACCCTTCAGCGCGGTGACCGCCGCCGCCAATTCATGCCGGTCCGGACGCGGACGGCGCTGGTGCCAGACGCGCTCGGCGAAAAAGCTCTCGGGATAGTCATAGGCCTCGGCCTGCACGTCCTGGCAGAGCGACAGCGTCACCGGGCCGCATTCCGCCGGATCGGTCAGCACCTGCATGGTCCGCGCCAATGCCGGGATGATCTGCTCGGGACGGGTGATGCGGTCGAAATAGCGCGACACCGGACGGAAGCAGTCATTGACCGTCGCGGTGCCGTCGGAAAAGTCCTCGGCCTGCTGCAGCACCGGGTCGGGAATGCGGTTGGCGAAGACATCGCCCGGCAAAAACAGGACGGGCAACCTGTTTACATGGGCGAGCGCCGCCGCCGTCACCATGTTGAGCGCACCGGGGCCGATCGAAGAGGTCGCGGCCATGAAGCGGCGGCGGAAATTGGCCTTGCCATAGGCGATCGCCGCATGCGCCATCGCCTGCTCATTGTGGGCGCGGAAGGTCGGCAATTCGTCGCGCAGCTGGTACAGCGCCTCGCCGATGCCGGCGACATTGCCGTGACCGAAGATCGCCCACACACCGCCGAAGATGGGCACTCGTCTGCCGTCGATCTCGGTCATCTGCTTGCTCAGAAAGCGGGTCAGCGCCTGCGCCATCGTCAGGCGGATTGTCTTGCTCATGGTGTTTTCCTCCGCAGTCCTCTTGCCGCGCCTTTATGCTGCTTTACGGCCACGCGCGGCAAGCCACGCTTCGGTCAACTGTTCGAAGCGCGCGGCCATGTCGGCGATAGCCTCGTCATCCGTCATCTTGCCCGCCAGCCATTGTTCGGCGGCGTGGACGAAGATGGTGCGGCCGACGGCAAAGCCCTTGACGATCGGTGCCTTGGCGGTGGCGGCAAAGGCCGCTTCCAGTTCGTCCTGCGGCGCTTCGAGACCCAGCAGCACGACGCCACGACACCAGGGATCGTGCTTCAGGATCACCGCTTCGATCTTGGCCCAGGCGCCGGCCGACGCCTGCGGTTCGAGCTTCCACCAGTCCGGCTTGATGCCAAGCGCATAGAGTTCTTCCAGGGCGCGCGGGATGGTCGTTTCGTCGAGCTTGCCGTGCTTGCCGGCGATGATCTCGACCAGAAGCTCCCGGCCGACCTTCCGCGCGGCTTCGAACAGCGAGCGCAGCTTCTGCTGCTGCTCATCCTTGAGCGCTGCCGGATCGTCGGGGTGATAGAAGCACAGGCATTTGATGCAGTGGTCGACCGGCCATTCCACCAGTTGCGAGCCGATGTCCTGCGAGAACTCGAAGCGCAGCGGCCGCGAGCCCGGCAGTTCGACGGGACGGCCGAGCCAGGCAAAGGGGTGGCGGGCGAATTCGAACATCGCTTCGCGGCCATGCTTCTCGTCGATCAGCATGCCATAGCCGTCGCGGCCGGCGGCGACTTTCGCCGCAGCCTTGACCGCCAGCACCTTGAAATCGCGGATGCGCGCCGGATCGGCGCCGGTCTTTGCCGCGACGTCCTCAAGCTGCACACGGTGGTCGCAGGCGAGCGCCATCATCGAGGGGATATCGCGGCGGCGGGTCGTCGCCCAATGGATGTGGTTGATCGCCTCGTCCTTGCGCAACGCTAAGTGCTTGCTGCCGTTCTTGAGGAAGAACTGCAATTCCTCGAAGGTCGGATATTCCGGCGCGCAGAGCAGCCGCGACACGGCGAAGGCGCCGCAGGCATTGGCCCAGGTCGCCGCCGTTGCCAGGTTTTCGCCACCGAGCCAGCCGCGCAGAAAACCGGACATGAAGGCATCACCCGCGCCGAGCACATTGTAGATCTCGATCGGAAAGCCCTTGCCGACGATACCGTCTTCCAGATCGTCGCTGACCGGCCCGTCATAGACGATGCAGCCCATGGCGCCGCGCTTCAGTACGATGGTTGCCTTGGACAGCGCGCGGATCGTCTTCAGCGCGCTCAGGCAATCGTCGGCGCCCGAGGCGATCATGATCTCTTCCTCGGTGCCGACGATGAGGTCGCAATCGGGCAGCACCGTCTTCAGCTGGGCTGAGACGCGGTCGGATTTGACATAGCGCTCAAAACCTTCGGCATGGCCGGCGAGGCCCCAGAGGTTGGGGCGGTAGTCGATGTCGAACACCACCTTGCCGCCCCTGGCCTTGATGATGCGGATCGCCTTGCGCTGGGCGGCGTCGCTGTTGGGCCGGGAAAAATGCGTGCCGGTGACGACGATGGAACGGGCCGAGGCGATGAGGGCTTCATCGATGTCTTCTTCGGCGAGCGCCATGTCGGCGCAGTCGCTGCGATAAAAGATCATTGGCGAGACGCCTTCGCTCTCGACCGAAAGCAGCACCAGGGCCGTCAGCCGTTCCTGGTCGGTCTTGAGCCCATCGACATTGACGCCTTCGCGCCTGAGCTGCTCGCGGATGAAGCGGCCCATCTGCTCGTCGCCGACGCGGGTGAGCAGCGCCGAGCGCAGGCCTAGTCTCGCCGTGCCAACCGAGATGTTGGCCGGGCAGCCGCCGACCGATTTGGCGAAGGAGGTGATGTCCTCCAGCCGCGAGCCGATCTGCTGGCCGTAAAGGTCGACGGAAGCGCGACCGATGGTGATGACATCGAGCGTCGCCTGTTTGGCGTCCATGGCTTCGCTCATTGGAACCTCCCGTCGGTCTTGTTGTCTTGAGCAACGTAGTTGGGGGACACGCGCGAGCGGCAGCGTGGCGCCGGGAATATGAAATAATAATTCCAATCCATAGTCAATATGGAATGAGCATTCCTCCGCGAATTCGAGCGCCGGGCGCCGGCCTAGGCCTTACGCTTCTTTCCGGTGCTGCGCCGCTTCTCGCCGACGCCGACGGTGAGCGCCATGGCCAGCGCCATGGTGGCCGACAGCGAGCGGAAGCCGGCGAAATCGGCCTCGGCGACCTCGAACCAGACCTTGGCGAACTGGGCGAGTGGCGAAAACGAACTGTCGGTGATGGCGACGATCGGCACGCCCTGTTCGGAAATGGTGCGGGCCTCCTCGATGGTGGCCGGTGCGTAGGGCGAGAAGCTGATGGCGATGACGGCGTCCGCCGGGGTGGCGAAGGCGACCATTTCGGCATTGAGGCCGGCGGCGGATTCGATCAGCTGGTTGCGGATCTTCAGTTTGCCCAGCGCATAGGCGATGTAGCTCGCCACCGGATAGGAGCGGCGCTTGGCCAGGACATAGATGGTCTCGGCCTTGGCCAGCAGCGCAATTGCGTCTTCCAGATGGGCCTCGTCCAGCGAGCGTGAGATGTCGTTGAGCGAAGTGCTGGCGGCGGCGACGAAGCCGTCGAAGATGGCGCGGTGTCCAGCACCCGCATCGGCCTTGGCGCGCAGCGCCTGCAGGCGTTCGTCATAAGAGGAATTGCGCTCGCGCAGCCGCTCGCGAAACACCTGCTGCAGGCTGGTGAAGCCGTCGAAGCCTAGTTGCTGGGCAAAGCGGATCAAGGTGGACGGCTGCACGCCCGCCGAAGCGGCGATGCTGGCGGCGGTGCCGAAGGCGATGTCATCGGGATTGTCGAGCGCATAGGCGGCGATCTGGGCGATGCGCTTGGGCAAGGTTTCACGGCGATCGAGGATCGTGGCGCGCAGCGTCTCGAAGTCGCGAGGTACCCGTTCGTCCATCGTCGCCCCGTCCAAGCTCATCTAGAGCATGATGCCGAAAAGTGTGCAGCGGTTTTCGGACGACATCATGCTCTCTTTAACTCAAGTGACGTCCTCTCTGCCCCATCATAGCGAGCCTGCGCAAGAAGGCCATAAAAAATGAGGCAGACATTCCATTCGGAGAAGAAATGGACTAATTCATCCATCGATCGCTTCAGGTATTGGGAGAAAGAAATGGTCGGCGTTGGTCTTATCGGCACGGGTTTCATGGGCAAATGCCACGCCATTGCGTGGAGCGCCGTCGGCGCCGTCTTTCCCGATGTCGCCAAGCCGAAGCTGGTCCATCTCGGCGAGGTCAACGAGGAGCTGGCCAAGCGCAAGGCCGGTGAGTTCGGCTTCGCCAAGGCGTCGGGCGACTGGCGTGCCGTCGTCAACGACCCCGAGGTCGATATCGTCTCGCTGACCACGCCCAATCAGTTCCATCCGGAGATGGCCATCGCTATTCTCGAAGCCGGCAAACATCTGTGGTGCGAGAAGCCGATGGCGCCGAGCTTTGCCGAAGCAGCGGCGATGGCGGCCGCGGCGAAGAAGTCCGGCAAGGTCGCAGCGCTTGGTTACAACTACATACAGAGCCCGGCCATCCGCCACATCGGCGCGCTGCTCGAGGAAAAGATCATCGGCGAGGTCAACCATCTGCGCATCGAGATGGACGAGGACTTCATGGCCGACCCCGAAGCGCTGTTCTTCTGGAAGCATGAGGCCGCATCCGGCTATGGCGCGCTCGACGATTTCGCCGTGCATCCGCTGTCGCTGGTCTCGACGCTGTTCGGCCGCGTCGCAAAAGTCATCTGCGACATGGCCAAACCCTATGTCGACCGCAAGCTGGCCAGCGGCGGCCGCCGTGCGGTGGAGACCTACGACATCGCCAGCGTTTTGATGCATCTGGAAAACGGCATTGCCGGCACGCTGCTGGTCAACCGCTCGGCCTGGGGCCGCAAGGGCCGCATCGCCATACAGATTTTCGGCTCCAAGGGATCGATCCTGTTCGACCAGGAGCGGATGAACGAAATCCAGCTCTACGTCACCGCCGATCGCCCGACCGAACAGGGCTACCGCACCATATTGGTGGCGCCGCACCACAAGCCTTACGACGCCTTCCTCCCGGCGCCGGGCCATGGGCTCGGTTTCAACGACCTCAAGATCATCGAGTGCCACGAATTGCTGACGCGGCTTGCCGGCAAGCCGGCACGGGTCATCGAATTTGCCGAAGGGCTGGAGATCGAGCGCACCGTGCACGCGATGGCGAGGTCGTTCGAGGAAGAGCGCTGGGTGGATGTGCGGTAAACCCGCTCGCTTCAGCCGCCAGCGACAGCGTTCGCCTCCCAGCCACTGACCCAGACCTGGCGCAGGCGATCGCCTTCGCCCTTGAAGCGCAGGCCGGTCGCCCGGCAATCCGCGATGCGGTCGCTGCGGAAATTGCGGATGGCCTGGCGCAATTCGCACCAGGCGACGATGTTGGCGGTTTCTGAATAGTAGATCAGCGCGATTGGACGGATCAGCCGCTCGGAGGCGCGGCCGATTTCGTCGCGATAGGACAGGTCGAGCTTTTCCTCGTCGCGGATGGCGCGGCGCACAAGCGCCAGATCGATGGTGCCGATTGCCGGTGCTGCGAACCCCCAGACATGCAGCGCGTTGGCGTCGAACGCCTGGCGCAACGGCGGCGGCACGGCGCTGGCGATCTTGGCGCTGACGCGCTTGGCCGCCTGCTTGAGTTCGCTGTCTCCCGTGCGCTCCAGCAGGGCGAGCGACAGGACGATCGCTTCCATCTCCTCGATCGAAAACATCAGCGGCGGCAGGTCGAAGCCGGGCCGCAATATGTAGCCGATACCGCGCCCGCCTTCGATCGGCACGCGCATTGCCTGCAGTGCGGCGATGTCGCGATAGATCGAACGCATCGTGACTTCCAGCTGCCCGGCGATCATGGCTGCCGTCACCGGCTGCCGCGCCAGCCGCAGGATCTGGATAATCTCGAACAGCCGCGACGCCTTGCGCATTTCCTCTCCCTGATGAACGCTACTGACACATCCCCGTCAGTTGGGATGATTTATTGGACTGCCTATCGGGTTGAAAATCAACAAATTCCTCCACGGCACCCCAGCAGGAAGCGACAGGCAACTGACATGAGCTACGCGGAAAATCTCTGGCTGTTCTTTATCCTGCTGTCCGGCATCATCATCGTACCCGGGATGGACATGCTGTTCGTGCTTGCCAATGCGCTCACCGGCGGCCGCGACCGGGGCCTCGCCGCCACCGGTGGCATCATGGTCGGCGGCATCGTGCACACGCTGAACGGCGCCATCGGCGTCGGCCTGCTGATGCATTTCGTACCGATCCTGTACAAGCCGCTGCTGATAGCCGGCGCCGCCTACATGGCCTTCATCGGCATCTCGCTGATGCGCAGTTCCATCACCGTCGGCCACGACGGGCCCGCCGGCAGCCGTACGGCCTGGAAGGCCTTTCGCCAGGGACTGGTGACCTGCCTGATCAACCCGAAGGCCTATCTCTTCATATTTGCCGTCTATCCGCAGTTCCTGAAGCCGGATTACGGCCCGATCTGGATGCAGGCGACGGTCATGGGCTTGCTGACGATGCTGACGCAGGCCGCCATCTATGGCGGGCTCGCCATCACCGCCGGCCGCAGCCGCAATCTGCTGGTGGCCAATCCGCGGGCGACCGCTTTTGCGGGCCGGGCGGCCGGACTGCTGCTGTTTGCTGTCTCGGTGTTTACGGCATGGGAAGGGTTGAGGGCAGCGTGATCCCGATCAAGCGATGACGCCGCGTTTCTTCGCCTCGGTGCGGCGCTTGCGGACCACTGTCCCGGTCTTTTCGTCGTCGAGGGCGGCAGCTACCCCGTCCGCGAGACCGATGACGTCATGACCGCCTCACGCCCTCGCCCAAGACGACGAGAAGCTCGTCCAATTGCTCGAACGTCTCGCCCATCGCATCCGCCGCCCCGGTACCGGCCGCGTCGAGAGCCTCCTTCGAGGGATAGAGTTCGTGCATGACCAGCAGCGTCTTGCCACCCTTTTCCTCGAAGGTCAGCGTGGTGACGGGTCCACCGTCACCACCTTCCTCATTGGTCCAGACGAGGCGTGAGTGGGGTGTCACTTCGATATACCTGCCGAAGAATTCGTGAAGGTCCGAGGCGTCGTGGCCGAACACCAGGCGGTACGTGCCTCCGGTACGAGCATCCATCTCGCATGAACGCAGGAACATGCCCATCGACTTCGGCACCCACCACTGCTTGAACAGCTCGGGCTTGGTCCACGCCTCGAACACGATGCGCGCCGGACCGTTGACCGTTCGCGTGACGACCAGCTCCCGTTCGGACTTCCGTTCGACCGTGGTGCGGCTGTTCGTGGGCTCACTCTCGGTTCTTTGGCGCATCGGCTTTCTCCTTCCGTTTCAATTCCTCGACAACCTTGTCCAACTCGTTGAAGCGTGCGTCCCAGAGCAGGCGGTGCCGCTCGATCCAGGCCGCCTCTTCCTCCAGTCCGCGCAGGCCGAGCTTGCAGGTCCGCACGCGGCCAACCTTCTGCGTGGTGACGAGCCCCGCCTGCTCCAGGACGCCGACGTGCTTCTTCATGCCCGTGAGGGTCATGTGGAACTTTCCGGCAAGCTCGGTGATCGAAGCGTCTGCGCGTCCGAGCTGCTCCAGAACGCCACGCCGGGTGGCGTCCGAGAGCGCGGCGAACGAGGAATCCAAGTCGGTATACTGAACCATAGGGTTCAGTATTTAGCAGACCGGTTGCCGGGGTGCAAGGGGAGCCGCAGCGTCCTTCCCGCGCATCGCCTCGTATCAGGCGGCGCCCGGCCGGTTCTCCATCATGGCGCGGCGGGCTGAGCGGCGCCATTCTACGGCGCCGGCGAGGCCGTGCAGCACCGTCTCTGTGGTCGCCCAGTCGATGCAGCCATCTGTGATGCTCTGGCCATAGACGAGCGGCTTGCCTGATACCACGTCCTGCCGGCCGGCGACGAGATTGCTCTCGATCATGACGCCGATGATACGCTCGTCCCCTGCTGCCACATGGCCGGCGACATCGGCCGCCACCTTCGGCTGGTTCTCCGGCTTCTTGCTCGAGTTCGCGTGGCTGACATCGATCATCAGACGGGGGGCGACGCCGATGCGGGCAAGTTCGACCGAGGCCGCCTCGACGCTCGCCGAATCGTAATTCGGCTGAACGCCGCCGCGCAGGATGACGTGGCAGTCCTCATTGCCGGTAGTAGTCGCAATGCCGCTGCGTCCGCCCTTGGTCACCGCCATGAAATGATGCGGCTGGGCGGCGGATTTCACCGCCTCGGCGGCGATCCTGAGATTGCCGTCGGTGCCGTTCTTGAAGCCGACCGGGCAGGACAGGCCGGAAGCCAGTTCGCGGTGGATCTGGCTCTCGGTGGTGCGCGCGCCGATGGCGCCCCAGGCGACGAGGTCGGCAATGTATTGCGGCGTCGTCATGTCGAGAAATTCGGTGGCCGAGGGCAGGCCGAGATTGTTGACCGCCGACAGCACGTTGCGCGCCATCCGCAGCCCCTTGTCGATGTTGAAGCTGCCGTCGAGATCGGGATCGTTGATAAGGCCCTTCCAGCCGACAGTCGTGCGCGGCTTTTCGAAATAGACCCGCATGACGATCTCCAACCGGTCGGACAGGGTCTCGCGCAGCGCCACTAGCCGGCTGGCATAGTCAACGGCCGCGACCGGGTCGTGGATCGAACACGGGCCGACGATGACAAGCAGCCGGTCGTCGGTGCCGTTCAAGATGGCATGGGTGGCGTTGCGTGATGCGCTCACGGTGCGCGTTGCCGTCAGCGTGCGCGGGATCTCCCGCATCACCTCGTCCGGCGTACTCAATTCTCGGATTTCCTTGACCCGAAGATCGTCTGTGGTGGTCAACACGGCTTTCTGCTCCTGTTTTTAGGAGACCTGCCGGCTGATACAAAAAAGCCGCCAGGTCTGGCGGCTGTTCGGACTTGTTGCTGCAATCTTCAGATCGAGCGCAATCCTCCCGCCGCCAGCGAGCTCGTAAAGTACCAATAGGTGGCGGTCAGGTTGATCATGAGGTTCATATAGTCGATGCCGAGGCGCTTGTCACGTGGGGTATGCGGAGACAATTCGGGATTGGCCGAATCCTCGCGATTTCGTCATCCCTGGGCGGAGCAGGAGCGAAGCTCCGTCGCGGAGACCCTGGGATCCATTCCGTGACCTGGGCCGTGGAGTGCGGCAGAGCAGAATTCTGGACCGTAGCAGCGCTCTGAAGTCGCGGCATGGATCCTCGGGTCTGCGCTGCGTCGCCACGCTCCTTGCTCCGCCCGTGGATGACGAAGTGCCGGCGGTTCGCCAATCGCCAACACGTATAACGCGGAGCGGCTCATGCGGTCCAGGGATCGAAGAGTTCAAGCCCAAAGCCTTCGAAATCTTTCGTATTGCACGTTGCCAAGGTGAGCTCGTGCGCAATCGCAGTGGCTGCGATCAGGCCGTCCATCGACGACAGACCACGACCGCGGCGCTTCGCAAGACCCATCAGGTCGCCCCAGGCCAAGGCAACCGCATCGTCCACCGGCAAAACCCGCTGTTCGAAGCGCTGGGGCAGGTCCCGGGCGAGCGATTCGGCCAGCGCCTCGCGTTTGCGGCCCTCATCCATCAGAGAGACGCCGCGCCGGATCTCGGCGATCGACACTACGCTGATGAAGGAGCGGTCCTCATCAAGCTCGTCCAGCCAGCCCAGGACACGTGCGTCAGGCGCTGGCCTCGTCACCTCGGACAGGACATTCGTGTCGAGCAGCAGTCTCACTGCGGCAGGTCACGCGGTTCGTCGCGCTGACGTTCAAGCTCGAGATCGGCGCCGCGCAGCGGCGAGTCCAGCAGGAACTCGGCAAGCGTACCCTTGCGTGCGATCTTGCGCTGCCATTCCTCGGCCGAGACGACAACCACGCTTGGTTTGCCGTTCTTGGTGATCGTCTGCGGCAAGGACTGTGCGCGCTCGATGACCTCGGAGAGCCGGGCTTTTGCCCCGGCAACCGTCCAGTTGGTGTCTTTGGATGACGTTAGCATCGCATGCTCGTGACTAGCCTGACTATCAGGACTATGTGGGAATGGCGATGTTGCTGCAACAGGGTTTGAGGCTACTCCGGCGAGGTCCCCGCGACGTTCTGGTCGTAGTCAACCAGCGAGCCGGTCATGACACCGGATTGCGGGCTGGCCATGTAGCTGATCAGCCGCGCCAGTTGGTCGGGCTTCACCAGTTGGCCCATGGGCTGGCCGGCCTCTGCCTTTGCCAGCCAGTCGTCGGAGGCACCGTGCCATTTCTTCTGCACGATGTCCTCGCCCTCGGTGTCCATCCAGCCCGGCAGCACGGCGTTGCAGCGGATGCGGTTGAAACGATAGGCGTTGGCGACGTTCTTGGTCAGCGTCGCCAGCGCGCCCTTGCTCGAGGAATAGGGCGCAAGGAACGACTGGCCGCAATGTGCCGACATCGACAGCACGTTGACGATCGAGCCCGGCGCCTTCTTGTCCAGCAGATGCGCCACCACGCCCTGCATCAGGAAGAAGGGACCACGCACATTGGTGTGGAAAATCTGGTCGAAGGTCTCCTCGGAGGTTTCGACCAGCGACCCGCGCGCGGAGGTGGCTGCGGCGTTGACCAGCGCGTTGATGGTGCCGAAATGCGAGACGGCGGTGGCGACGGCACGCTTGCAGTCGGCCACTTTCGAGACGTCGGCGCTGATGAAGATCGCATCGACGCCGGCCTTCTTGAAGTGGGCGACCGCCTTGTCGCCCTTCTCCTGCGAGCGGCCGATGAGCGCCAGCGCCTTGCAGCCCTCGTCGGCCAGCGCTTCGGCGACGGCAAAGCCGATGCCTTGCGCACCGCCGGTGACGATGGCGCGCGTGTTCGAATTGCGATCGGCGGATGTGCTCATCGCTCTGCTCCTGTGCCTTGGTTCCGGTTCTTACTTGTCGAGACGGACGGTCTTGCCTGATGTCGCCGACTTCAGCGCGGCATCGGCCAGCTTCAGCGCCACGAGGCCGTCGGCGCCGCTCGGCGATGCCTTCTTGCCCGAGGTTGCAGCAGTGATGAAAGCGGCAATCTCGATGGCGTAGGCGTCGAGATAGCGGGTCATGAAGAAATCGTGCAGCGGCGGGCGCGTATAGCCCTTCTCGTTGGCGACCTCTATCGACACCGGCCGCTGGTTTTCGGCGGCGACCATGCCTTTGGAGCCATGCACCTCGATGCGCTGGTCGTAGCCATAGGTGGCGCGGCGCGAATTGGAGATGACGGCCTGCTTCCCGGACGCGGTTTCGAGGATGACGCTGACCGAATCGAAATCGCCGGCCTCGCCGATCTTCTTGTCGACCAGCACCGAAGCATGGGCGCTGACCGCCGCCACCTCTTCGCCGAGCAGGAAGCGCGCCATGTCGAAATCGTGGATGGTCATGTCGCGAAAAATGCCGCCCGAGCGCTTGATGTAATCGACCGGCGGCGCGCCCGGATCGCGCGAGGTGATGGTGACCATCTCGACAGTACCGATGGCGCCGTCGTCGATCGCCTTGCGCACGGCGGCGAAGTGCGGATCGAAGCGGCGGTTGAAGCCGACCATCAGCGTCGCCTTGGCCTTGTCGACCACGGCCAGGCACTTCTCGACGCGCTTGACGTCGAGGTCGATCGGCTTCTCGCAGAAGATCGCCTTGCCGGCCTTGGCGAAACGCTCGATCAGATCGGCATGGGTGTCGGTCGGCGTGCAGATGACCACGGCGTCGATGTCCTTGGCCTTCTCGATCGCGTCGATGGTGCGCACTTCGGCGCCATAGGCGGTTGCCAACTCGGTCGCCGCCTTTTCAAAAGCGTCGGCAACGGCCACCAGTCTGGCCTGCGGGTTGGAGCCGACGGCGCGGGCATGGACCTTGCCGATGCGGCCGGCACCGAGGAGGGCGAAACGAACAGTCATGGGGTATTTCCTCTAGGGGGATGGGTTCGAGAGAGTTGTGTCTCCACCTTCCTTTTGAGAAAGGTGGCAAGATAATTTTTCGAGCACGCCAGAAAACAGGATGACCATCCTGTTCAGGCCGCGAGTTCCGCCTCCCCGGTCTTGGCGCCGGTGATGTAGGAGACGATGTCGTTGCCGTCGGTGTTTTCCTTGCGCAGGTTGGCGACGATGCGGCCGCGCCGGAAGACGACGATGCGGTCGCACAGGTCGAACACCTGGCGCATGTTGTGGCTGATCAGGATCAGCGGCTCGCCATTGTCCTTCAGCGTGCGGATGATGTTCTCGACCTGCGCCGTCTCCTGCACGCCAAGGGCTGCCGTCGGCTCGTCCATGATGATCAGCTTGGAGGCGAAGGTCGCGGTCCGGGCGATCGCAACGCACTGGCGCTGGCCGCCCGACATGTGGCGAATGGTGTTGGACAAATTGGGGATTTTCACTGCCGTGCGGATCAGCGCCGCCTCGGTCGCCTTGCGCATGTATTTGCGGTCGAGGATCGAGAACGGGCCGAGATTGAAAAGCACCTTTTCGCGGCCGAGGAACAGGTTCGACGGCACGTCGAGATCGTCGGCCAGCGCCAGGTTCTGGAACACGGTCTCGATGCCCGCCGTGCGCGCTTCGATCGGCCCGGCAAAATTCACTTCCCTGCCGTCGAACCAGATCTGGCCGCTGGTGCGCTGCTCGACGGCGGTGATCTGGCGCACGAAGGTGGATTTGCCGGCGCCATTGTCGCCCATGATGGCGACATGCTCGCCCTTGCGCAGCTCGAAATTCGCGCCTTCCAGCGCATGGACGCCGCCATAGCGTTTGGTCAGGTTTTCGGTCTTCAGGACGATGTCTGTCGTGGAGATATCTGGCATGGTCAAGCCCTCAATGCCCGCATGCGCTGGCGCCATTGGTCGAGAACGACCGCGCCGACGATGATCACGCCCTTGACCATCTCCTGATAGTAGGCGTCGAGGCGCAGGAAGGTGAAGCCGGAAATGATGACGCCGAAGATCAGCGAGCCGATCACGGTGCCGACGATCGAGCCGCGGCCGCCCGACAAAGAGACGCCGCCGATGACCGCCATGGCGATGGCGTCGAGCTCGTACATGACGCCCATGCCGGACTGTGCTGTCAGGTTCTTGGAGGAGAGCACGACGGCGGCCAGCGCGGCGAGGATGCCGGCAATGACATAGACGAGGATCTTGTGGTTGGCGATCTTGATGCCCGACATGCGCGCGGCATCCTCGTTGGAGCCGATGGCGTAGCAGTGCTTGCCGTAGCGTGTGTAGGTCATGATCAGCTGGAACAGCACCGCCAGCGACAGGAAGATGATGACCGGCATCAGGCCCTTGCCGATACCAGCGAAACTTTCGGTCGGAAACGAGATCGGCTGACCCTTGGACCACCATTTGGCAATGCCGCGCGCGGTCACCATCATGCCGAGCGTGGCGATGAACGGCGGAATGCGCGTGTATGCAATCAAGGAGCCGTTGACGAGACCGGCGAGCAGACCGCAGCCGATGGCGACCAGTACCGGCACGACGACCGGCAGGTCGGTCCAGCCTTGCGCCAGGAACATCGCCTTGGGGTTGGGGTTACCGTTGACCGTCGCCACCTGGGCAAAACTCATGGCGATCATGGCGGTGGCGCCGACGATCGAGCCCGAGGACAAGTCGATGCCGCCGCAAATGATCACCTGCGTGACGCCGATGGCGATGATGCCGACGATCGACACCTGCAGGATGATGATCTGCAGGCGGGCCTCATTGAAGATCCCGGCGACGTTGTCGCGCGTGTTGAACAGGAAGCTGTCGCCAAGAAAGATGCGGCCGATCATTTCGAAGATGACGACCAGAATGACCAGCGCCAGGAAGACGTTGAATTCGGCCGGCCATGTCCGCCTCTTCGCGTCATAGCTGACCCCGCCGACGCCATGAGATGTCTGTGACATGTCTGTCCTCCGTGAGGCGGCATTTGCCCTCCCGCACGTAAGGGCGGTGAGGGAAACGGGAGCGGCGCGATTGATGCGCCGCTCCGTTAGTCGAAGGAGTCGCCGGCTCAGTTCTTCTTCAGGAACTTGTCGATGTTGGCTGGCGTCACGAGTTGGAAGGGCACGTAGACCTTGTGCTCGACCTTCTCGCCCTTGGCGAGCTTCAGCGCTGCGTCCAGAGCGCCGGCGCCCTGGCCGGCCGCATCCTGGAACACGGTGGCATCGAGGTCGCCGGCCTGCATGGCGGCAAGCGCGTCCTGCGTGGCGTCGACACCGCCGACGACGACCGTCTTCATGTCGATGTTGGCGGCCTTCATCGCCTGGATGGCGCCGATGGCGCTTTCGTCATTGTTGGCGATGACGCCGTCGAACGGCTTGCCGGTCGACAGCCAGTTGGTCATCAGGTTCTGCGCTTCGTCGCGGTTCCAGTTCGAAGTCTGCTTGTCGATGATCTTGATGAAGCTGCACTCCGGCGTGGCGATCACCTCTTCGATGTCCTTGGTGCGCTGCACGGCGGCCTGGTTGGAAAGCTCGCCCATGATGACATAGACATTGGCTTCCTTCTTGCCGGCCTCGGTGAACAGGCGGCAGACTTCCTTGGTCTCGAGCGTGCCGGAATCGGCCTCGTTCGACGCGACGAAGGCCTGGTTGTCCGGCAGCGTGTCGACATTGACCGGCTGGCGGTTGACATAGACCAACGGGATCTTGGCGGCTGCGGCGGCGTCCGACATCGCCTGCGTGGCCGAGGTGTCGACCGGGTTGACGATGATGGCGTCGACGCCCGAGGCGGCGAAGTTCTTGATCTGGTCGAGCTGCTTGGCGACGTCGTTCTGCGCGTCCTCGACCTGCAGTTCCACGCCGCTCATGCCCTTGGCCTGCTCGATCATGCCGTTGCGCAGCACGGTGAGGAAGTTGTCGTCGAACTTGGCCATCGACACGCCGACCTTGGCGGCAAAAGCGGACGAACTCATCAGCGCCGCAAAGGCGACGCCCAAAATCAGTTTCTTCATTGTGTTTCTCCTCCACATTGGTGTCCGGCTGCACCGATCTACCCGGAATCCCCGATAGCCCGAGGAATCTCTCCCTGATGCCTTCCTGTTCCGTATGGCGGTTCCCAAGGGATGGAACGCCAGGCTCCCAGTTTGAAACAGATGTTCCGGAACGAAAGAACCAAAATACCAATCTGATGAAATATTTATTCCATTTTTTCGCGAGACGTCAAGAGCGATTCCTAAGTCGGAAAGCGGATTTTCGGTCGCCGCGCCGCGATTTCACGTCGAATCAAGGCCGACAGCGGCACAGGCCGAGTCTGAAGGCAGACTCTGATAGATCCTATCATCGCCGGAGAGCCCGCGCTGAACGGGTCGGCGCGGCAACGCGTTAGATATTTTCCGGCAGATAGATGTCGAAGGGCAGAAAGGTCTGGCCCGGCGCGTTGGCGGCGCCGGCCTCGATGGAATGCGCCATCAGGTCGACAAGCTCGCGGCACAAGGCGGCGAGCGGCGTCGAGATCACCATTGTCAGGATGTTGTCGGCGAGTGCCGCGCGCGATTCGGCGTTGATCTCGTTGCAGACGACCACCGGCATGTTTGCGGGCTTCGCTGCGCGCAGCGCCGAGACCGCGCCTTCCATGCCGCCGCCGGCGACATAGCAGCCGGCAAGATCCGGATACCGCACCAGGAGATCGATCATCGCATCGTGGGTGACCTGGTTGGCTTCCAGATTGACCAGCGTTTCCATCACCGTGAAGTCCGGCGCATGTTCGCGGAAGAAGGAGCGAAATCCGATCTCGCGCAGTTCATGGCCGTGGAAGCGATGACTGCCGACGAAAAGGGCGACCTTGCCGGGGTTCTTTGCCGCCCTGGCGATCATCCAGGCCGCGGTGCGACCGACCTTGCGATTGTCGAGGCCGACATATCCCTCACGGATGCCAGCGGCAAAGTCGGACAGCAGCGAGAAGACAGGTTGCCCCCTCGCTTTCAGCGACTCCACGACCGCCGTCAGCGTCGGATGGTCCGGACCGACAACGGCGATTGCTCTGGATTTCGCTGCCAGCTTGCGCATCTGGGCGGCGATCTCGTCGGCGGCTAGCGAGCTGGCGAAATCGATGGTGGCGACGCCGCGGAAGCGCTGCGATTGCGAGACCGCCATTTCGAGCTCCCGCGCGAAATCGCCGTAGAAAACATCATTGCCCCGCAGCAACAGAAAGCCGAGGCGATATTCCGGCAATTCCTGGCGCATGCGCCGCTTGATCAGCCCGGCGGCGTGGTAGCCGATGCCGGTCGCCGCCTCATAGACGCGGCGCGCGGTTTCCTCGCGCACCGGCAGCCGGTTGTTCAGCACCCTGTCGACAGTGGCGACGCTAACGCCGGAGATGCGCGCCAGATCGGTGATGGTTGGCCGTTTTGCCATGACTGTCCCGCATGAGTGCCTGCAACTGCTTACATCGTTCTGATGCAAAATGATAGAAACTATCTTTGTGATATTGAGACTATCACCGCATGGCGCTATTTTGCGCTCGGACACAGGCGCCTGTAATGGACATATCCATCCTGACGGATGCTGTGGCCGACGGAGGCAGCCCCTATGGAAGCGACACTATCCACACCACCGTCCCGGCGCGACTACAGCCTGATCGGCCGCGACGCCAAGCTCGCCGTCGAGACCGGCCTGTCGGCGGCCGAGTGGTATCACACCGATATTCCGCGCAAGCAGATGAAGGAGCTGATGCAGCGCTCCGATGGGCCGGCGATCCGCGACACCACGATCTGGCTGGCCGCGCTGATCCTGAGTGCCGCCGGCGGCGCCTGGTTCTGGGGCAGCTGGTGGTGCGTGCCGTTCTTCTTCGTCTATGGCGTGCTCTACGGCTCCTCCACCGACTCACGCTGGCACGAATGCGGCCACGGCACCGCCTTCCGCACCCAGTGGATGAACGACGCGGTTTACCAGATCGCCTGCTTCATGATCATGCGCAATCCGGTGACCTGGCGCTGGAGCCACACCCGCCACCACACCGACACCATCATCGTCGGCCGCGACCCGGAAATCTCGGTGATGCGCCCGCCGGACCTGTTGCGCGTCGCGCTTGCTTTCGTCGGCGTGATCGACGCCTGGAAGGCGATGTCGGACATGCTGCGCAACGCCGCCGGCAATATCAGCGCGGCGGAAAAAACTTTTATCCCCGAACAGGAGCAGCCTAAAGCCATTCGCATCGCCCGAATCTGGACGGCCATCTATGCCGTCACCATCGCGATCGCACTGTATTTCGGTTCATGGCTGCCGCTGATGCTGGTCGGGCTGCCCCGGCTCTACGGCGCCTGGCATCATGTCATGGTCGGCCTGCTGCAGCATGGCGGGCTCGCGGAAAATGTCGTCGACCACCGGCTGAACAGCCGCACCGTCTACATGAACCCGGTCAGCCGCTTCATCTACTGGAACATGAACTATCACGTCGAACACCACATGTTCCCGATGGTGCCCTATCATGCGCTGCCTAAACTGCATGCGCTGATCAAGCACGATCTGCCGGCGCCGACGCCGTCGATCCTGGCGGGCTATCGCGAGATGATCCCGGCCTTTTTGCGCCAGCTGCGCAACGAGGACTATTTCCTCAAGCGCGAACTGCCGCCGACGGCGCGGCCGTACCGCGAGGAACTCCACAACGACGCCGTCGCCGCCGCGGCGGAATGATCGCGCGATCAAGCTTTTGTTTTGACGCAACTCCGAACGGAAAACCGCAACGCACTTTTCCTGGAATTGCTTTTGGGAGGAACACATGAGCGACTGGATCGAAGCCTGTGCTGCCGGCGACATCGACGAAGAAGATGTGATGCGCTTCGATCATGGCGGCCGCACCTTCGCCATCTATCGCAGCCCCGATGACGACTACTTCGCCACCGATGGCCTGTGCACGCACGAAAAGGTGCATCTGGCCGACGGGCTGGTGATGGATGACATCATCGAGTGCCCCAAGCACAATGGCCGCTTCAATTACAAGACGGGGGCGGCACGCGGCGCGCCGGTTTGCGTCAATCTCGCCACCTATCCGGTAAAGGTCGAGGCCGGCAAAGTGCTGATCCAGATCGGGTAGGACCATGCAGGCGGGAATGGTCATCATTGGCGCCGGCGAGTGCGGCGGGCGGGCAGCCCTTGCTCTGCGCGAACTGGGCTATGACG
Source organism: Mesorhizobium sp. M0292 (assembly GCF_040321695.1). NCBI lineage: Bacteria > Pseudomonadati > Pseudomonadota > Alphaproteobacteria > Hyphomicrobiales > Phyllobacteriaceae > Mesorhizobium > Mesorhizobium sp. M0292. Next base: position 218,816 of record NZ_JAMYSB010000007.1, on the reverse strand, counting down.
GGCCGGTGACGCTGGTGGGTGACGAACCCCATCTGCCCTATGAGCGGCCGCCCCTGTCCAAGGACGCAATGACGAGCGACGCGGCCGAGATCAAGACGATCGCCAGCGACGAAATTCTGGCCGAGAAATCGATCCGGCATATCCATTCCGTTCAAGCGGTGGCGATCGACCGCCCGGCGCATATGGTGCGGCTGTCGGACGGTTCGGCCCTGCCCTACGACAAGCTGCTGCTGGCGACCGGCTCGACACCGCGCAAGCTGCCGATGCCGGGATTGGGGTCGCGCTGCGTCTACCTCCGCACCTTTGCCGACGCGCTGGCCATTCGCGCCCACCTCAGCCCGGCAAACCGCATCGCCATCATTGGTGGTGGCTTTATCGGCCTGGAGCTCGCCGCTTCGGCGCGCAAGCTCGGGGCCAGCGTCACGGTCATTGAGGCGCAGCCGCGCATCCTCATGCGCGGGGTGCCGGCGGAGATCGCTGAAATCATCCATCAGGCGCATGAGGCCGAAGGCGTGACCGTGCTCACCGGTCAGGGCATCGCTGATATCGCCGACGACGGCGCTGAGGTGCACATCATGCTCGCCGATGGGCAGGACATCGTCGCCGATCTCGCCGTCATCGGCATCGGCGCCGTACCGGTGACCGGGCTTGCCGCGGAAGCGGGCCTGACCGTCGATAACGGCATCGCCGTCAATGGCGAACTCCAAACAATCGATCCCAACATCTTCGCCGCCGGCGATTGCTGCTCGTTTCCGCTCGCTGTCTATGCTGGCCGGCGGGTGCGGCTGGAAGCCTGGCGCAATGCGCAGGAACAGGGTGCGCTGGCCGCGAAGAACATGCTGGGCGCCCGCGAAGCGCATGCCGCGGTGCCATGGTTCTGGTCGGATCAGTATGGTTTGTCGCTGCAGATCGCCGGCCTTTCGGACGAGGGCAAAAGCACGGTCCGCCGCGATCTCGGCGACGGTGCTTTTATTCTGTTTCATCTGGCCGAGGATGGCAGGCTGGTGGCGGCGAGCGGCCTCGGTACGGGCAATGCCGTGGCGCGCGACATCAGGCTGGCCGAGATGCTGATCGCCAAGCGGGCTAGGCCGGCGCCGGAGGCGTTGGGGTCGCCGGATGTGAAGCTGAAGTCGTTGCTGGCAGCGTAAGTTTTACCTTTCCCCTTGTGGGGAGGGTCGCTGCGAAGCAGCGGGGCGGGGGTGCGGCACCGGCCCCCACCCGGACCTGCGGTCCGACCTCCCCACAAAGGGGGAGGTAGACGGCTGAGCTAAGCCCGCTAAAACAGCGCCTTCAGCTCGTCCAGCTTGTCGTTGACCAGCCAGCCGTAATAATTCTCCTCGGGCAGTTTGACCGTCTCACCCGCGGCGCGGCGCTTGTCGTTCTCTGCTTTCAGCGCATAGGCGCGCTGCTCGGGATTGCCGACATTGTAGAGCGTGGCGGTCAGCCCCGGATTGCCTGAGATGTCGAAGCCGGCAATGTTTTTGTAGGCGTCGATCGACTTCCTGATCGTCGCTGCGACGTAGGGCAATGTCAGATCCGGATCCATGATGGTCTTGTAGACCCCATTGGGATCGCCGACATCGAGTTCGGGCAGCCCCGACACCTTGTGCACGAGATCGCTCATCTGCAGCGCGGTCAGCGGGTTGAGCTGGCCGAGGCCAAAGGTCTGGCCGGCATAATAGGGCTGGAAGAAGGTGGCGCCGAAGCGGTCGTTGGGAAAGCTTGTGCCGCCGACCGTCTTGCCGCGGAAGGATCGGTTCCACACCTGCTCGCGGCATTCCCACAGGTCGTAGCTGTCCGACATCGTGCATTTCTTGAATTCCGGCCGCTGCACGAAATCGGTGATGTCCTCGCCGTCATAGGCGAAGGACAGCTTGCTGGAGAGGTAGGAGATCGCCTTGACGTAGTAGGTCTGCAGCCGGTCGTAGGCGTCGACATTGTAGGTGTGCTCGCCGACGATGGCGCCGACGATGTGCAAAGGATTGATGCCGTAGGCAGCGGCGGCCTTCCTGATCTTGGCGCGCAGTTCGGCGTCGTTCTGAAGCAAGGCGTAGACCTTGCGGTATTTGGCTTGGAAAGTGGTGTTGGTCGCCTGGGTGCGGCGGCTCGAGGCGCCCGGTATGTCAGGTTGCACGGCATTGCGGTTGCCCGCCGGCACCAATGTCGCCGCGTCAGCCGCGAACAGCGTCGCCGCCAGCGTCAAGCCGAGAATGAGCAGGATCAGTTTTTTCATGCGCCGCCGCCTAGAGAATTGCCGCGCAAACTAGGTAAAGCTCCCGGTCGAGTCGAGAGCGCCCCTGCAGCCGGCAAGACGAAAGGTGGTCCGATGATACCATCCGGCCACACATCAACCTGTTAGCCGGATTGTTGCCTAAGCATCGGCCCAAAGATCGAAACCGATTTTTGGAAAGTCCGATACGTCGATTCAATACTGCTAGAGCGACCTTTGCGCGTCCAAAGGACGCGCGGCGCTCTAATACCGGCGCCGGATGAACCGGCGCCCTCGTTTAAAGGATGAATCGCGACAAATCTGTGTTTCGCGAGAGGTCGCCGACATGCTTTTCCACATAGGCGGCATCGATGGCGACGCTGGTGCTGTTGCGGTCGGGCGCGTCGTAGGAGATCTCGTCCAGCACGCGCTCCATCACCGTCTGCAGGCGTCTCGCTCCGATGTTTTCGACGCTAGCGTTGAGGTCGACAGCGATGCCGGCCAGCGAATCGATGGCATCGTCGGTGAAGGTGAGGTCGACGCCTTCGGTCTTCATCAGCGCGATATACTGCTTGATGAGGCTGGCCTCGGTCTCGGTGAGGATGCGAATGAAATCGTCCTTCTCCAGCGCCCGCAACTCGACACGGATCGGCAGGCGGCCCTGCAATTCCGGCAACAGGTCGGACGGCTTGGAGACATGGAAGGCGCCCGAGGCGATGAACAGTATGTGGTCGGTCTTCAACGGTCCGTATTTGGTCGCCACCGTCGTGCCTTCGATCAGCGGCAGCAGGTCGCGCTGCACGCCTTCGCGCGAGACGCCGGCGCCCATGCCGCCTTCGCGCGAGGCGATCTTGTCGATCTCGTCGAGGAAGACGATGCCGTCATTTTCGGTCGCGTCGAGCGCCCGGCGCACCACCTCGTCTTGGTCGAGCAGCTTGTCGGACTCGTCGTTGACCAACAGCGCGTAGGACTCCTTGACCGTCGTCTTGCGCGCCTTGGTCTTCTTGCCACCCATCGCCTTCGACAGCATGTCGTTGATGTTGAGCACGCCGATATTAGCGCCCGGCATGCCGGGGATCTCGAAGCCGGGCATGCCGCCGGTGCCGGTGTCGGCAACCTCGATCTCGATCTCCTTGTCGTCGAGCTCGCCGTCGCGCAGCTTCTTGCGGAAACTATCGCGGGTCGCCGGGCTAGCCGTCTTGCCGACCAGGGCTTCCAGCACGCGCTCCTCGGCGTTGAGATGGGCGCGGGCCTTGACGTCCTCGCGCATCTTCTCGCGCACCAGGCCGATGGCGATCTCGACCAGATCGCGGATGATCTGCTCGACATCGCGGCCGACATAGCCGACTTCGGTGAACTTGGTGGCCTCGACCTTGACGAAAGGCGCACCGGCGAGTCGCGCCAGGCGGCGCGAGATCTCGGTCTTGCCGACGCCGGTCGGGCCGATCATCAGGATGTTCTTCGGCATCACCTCTTCGCGCATCTGGCCTTCCAGCTGCTGGCGGCGCCAGCGATTGCGCAAGGCAATGGCCACGGCGCGCTTGGCGTCCTTCTGGCCGATGATGAAGCGGTCGAGTTCCGAAACGATTTCACGGGGAGAGAAGGTGGTCATATCACTAGATTCCACTTTGCCACTGCTTGATGGACTCGAACGGATGCAGCAGCATGATCACGTTGAGCGTCAGATTGTCCCGGATGAGGTAGCCGACACCCAGTTCGAAGATGAGGGCGAGGCCGACGACCACCCATATAGGTAGCTTTCTGGCCATCACAAACCCCAGCACCATGGCCAGCGTGTCGGACACCGAATTGATGATCGAGTCGCCATAGTAATCCAGCGAAATGGTGCCGGCGCGGTAGCGCTCGATGATGAACGGGCTGTTTTCCAGGAGTTCCCAGCCGCCCTCGATGACAACGGCGAAAGCCAGGCGCAGACCGATTGGCGAGCGCGGGAAGAGGAACCAGGCCAAGGCGTAGAACAGGAAGCCGTGGATGATGTGCGAGAACGTGTACCAGTCGGAAATATGCTGGGAATTCTCCGAACTGTTCACCACACCGTGCCAGAGTTTGACGTAACCGCAGGTGCAGATCGGCGTGCGGCCCATGCCGTAAAGCGCGCCGGCCTGGAAGATGAGCAGAGCGAGCACGAGCAGAAGCCCCATGCGCCAGCTGTCTTCGTAGGCCGAGTAATTTTTGGCAGTGCCCGGTGTCGCCATCAACTCATTCCCCTTCTTCCGCGTCGCTCTCTTTGGCACCGACAGCCATCAGCACGACGTCCCCATATCTAGAGTGCCTGCGATCGATAGCCCTGAAGCCCGCCTTTTCATAGGCGCGGATGGCGCGACCATTGTCGGGATGCGGATCGATGATGACGCGCGGCGCGCCTTCCTCGAACAGTTGCTCCGCGAATTGCCGGACAATGGCCGAGCCATGACCCTTGCCGATAAGGTCCGGTACGCCGATCGACAGGTCGATGCCCAGCGTGCCGAAAGGTTGATCGGCATAGGGATGGCCGTCCTCCAGATGCGGATCGTAGCTCTGCAGATAGGCGATCGGTCTGCCGTCGAGCTCGACGATCAGCGGCTCGACCGAAATCGAGTCGATATGCTCGCTGATACCGGCGATTTCCGTCTCCGGATCGTCCCACCATTCAGCCACGTGCGGCTCGGCCAGCCATGCCGCGATCATCGGCAGGTCTTTTTCCACAACCGGCCGAAAATCGTAGAGCACCGGCGGCTCAGGCGGCATCGAGCGTTTCGATGACGAAATTGTTGTTGGTGTAGACGCAGATGTCGGAGGCGATCTGCATCGCCTTGCGGGCGATCTCCTCGGCGTCCTTGTCGCTGTCCATCAGCGCGCGCGCCGCGGCCAGCGCGTAATTGCCGCCGGAGCCGATGGCCATGACGCCAAATTCGGGCTCGAGCACGTCGCCGGTGCCGGTCAATGCCAGCGAGACCGACTTGTCGGCCACCAGCATCATCGCTTCCAGGCGGCGCAGATAGCGGTCGGTGCGCCAGTCCTTGGCGAGCTCTACACAGGCGCGAGTCAGCTGGTCGGGATATTGTTCCAGCTTGGCTTCGAGCCGCTCCAGAAGCGTGAAGGCGTCCGCCGTGGCGCCGGCGAAACCGGCAATGACATTGCCGCCCTTGCCGATGCGGCGCACCTTTTTTGCGTTGCCCTTCATGATGGTCTGGCCAAGGCTGACCTGGCCGTCGCCGGCGATCACCACCTTGTTGCCCTTGCGCACCGTCACGATGGTCGTGGCGTGCATGGTCAATTCATTCGACATTTGCTGCTCCGATTCGCGCGATCCCGATAAGGCGATTGGCGCGGGATTTCGATCGGCCATATGTATGCATGGGGCGAGTGATTGCAAACCGCCTCCGGCATGGCCGATAGCGGTCTGCATCGCAACTGGCCATCGCGGGATCATGCTGATAGAAGGCTTTCGCTTTCAAGCAAATGAGCGCTTGGAGGCATTGTCTTTCCGTTTTGCCCCCAGTCGTATGCCCAAAGACAAGGACAAGGTGATGCCGCCCCGTTCCGCCGAAGTCAGCCGCAAGACCAAGGAAACCGACATCGCCGTGTCGGTTCATGTCGACGGCACCGGAAAATCCGATATGTCGACGGGCGTCGGCTTCTTCGATCATATGCTCGACCAGCTGTCGCGCCATTCGCTGATCGACATCACGGTCAAGGCCAAGGGCGACCTGCACATTGACGACCACCACACGGTCGAGGACACCGGCATTGCGATCGGCCAGGCGCTGGCCAAGGCGCTGGGCGAGCGGCGCGGCATCATGCGCTATGCCTCGGTCGACCTTGCCATGGACGAGACGCTGACGCGTGCCGCCATCGACGTGTCGGGCCGGCCGTTCCTGGTCTGGAACGTCGCCTTCTCGTCGCCGAAGATCGGCACGTTCGACACCGAACTGGTGCGCGAATTCTTCCAGGCGCTGGCGCAGAATGCCGGCATCACGCTTCATGTCACCAATCATTATGGCGCCAACAACCACCACATTGCCGAAACCTGCTTCAAGGCCGTGGCGCGCGCGCTGCGTTTCGCATTGGAGCGCGACCCGCGCCAGCCGGACGCGGTTCCCTCCACCAAGGGATCTCTGAAAGGGTAGGCTGATGGCCATCTATGTCGTGATGGAACCGCCGGGCCGCACCGAGGCGGCCGACGCAACCATTTTTGTCCGCGACGGGTTTTCCTGGCTGGCTTTCCTGGTGGCGCCGCTGTGGCTCGCCTGGCACCGGCTGTGGGTCGAGGCCGCGCTCGCCTTCGTCGCCATGGGCCTCATCTCGCTGCTCGGCCAAAGGCTGGGACTGGATTGGGCAGGCTCGGCGCTGTCACTGCTGGTCTCGCTCTATATCGGCCTGGAGGGCCAGGGGCTGCGCATCGCGGCCCTTCGGCGCCGGGGCTGGCATGAATGGGGCGTGATCGAAGCCGACAATCCTGACGCTGCCGACATCCGCCAGGCGCTGGACGCGGAGGCGCAGGCGGAGGAACAGGCGCCGCTGCCACGCATCGTGCCCGATGCCAGTCTTGCCCGGCCGGCGCAGACCGGCCTGACGCTCGGGCTGACCCATACGCCGGGAAAAGGCTGACATGCGGGTTGCGATCATCGATTACGGGTCGGGCAATCTGCGCTCGGCCACCAAGGCATTCGAGCGCGCCGCGCATGAGGCCGGTATTGCCGCTGCCATCGAACTCACCGCCGATGCCGAGCGGGTGCGCAGCGCCGACCGCATCGTGCTTCCAGGCGTCGGCGCCTATGCCGACTGCGCGGCGGGTCTGCGCGGCGTTGCCGGCATGTGGGAAGCGGTCGAGGAGGTGGCGATTGCCAAGGCGCGGCCGTTCCTCGGCATCTGCGTCGGCATGCAGCTGATGTCGGAGCGCGGCCTGGAAAAGACTGTGACCAAGGGCTTCGGCTGGATTGCCGGCGACGTCAAGGAGATCACACCCGCCGACCCGGCGCTGAAAATCCCGCAGATCGGCTGGAACACGATCGACCTCAACCGCAAGCATCCGCTGTTTTCCGGCATTCCGACCGGGCCCAAGGGCTTGCACGCTTATTTCGTTCATTCCTATCATCTTGACGCGACCAAGCCGGACGAAGTGCTGGCCGTCGCCGACTATGGCGGCCCGGTGACTGCCGCAGTCGCACGGGGCAACTTGGCCGGCACGCAGTTCCACCCCGAAAAAAGCCAGGCGCTCGGCTTGGCATTGATCACCAATTTCCTGCGCTGGAGGCCCTGAAAACCATGAACAAGAAGGGCTACTGGTTGGTCATGCTTACGGTGACCGATCCGGAGGGCTATCAGCGCTATCGTGACGCCATTGGCGATGCCATTTCAAGTTTCGGAGGCCGCTATCTTGCGCGCGGTGGACAGGTGACAAACCCTGAAGGTTCGGAGTTTGGCAGACATGTAGTGGTCGAGTTCGATAGCTATGAAACGGCGCTGAACTGCTATCGGTCGGAGGTCTATCAGGCGGCGCTCAGGCATCGGCGGGCAGCTTCAAGCGGCCATTTCGCCATCGTGGAGGGTGTCTAGATGATCTTGTTTCCGGCCATCGACCTCAAGGACGGTAAATGCGTGCGGTTGAAGCACGGCGATATGGCGACCGCGACAATCTACAATGACGATCCGGCCGCGCAGGCGCGCGCCTTCGAGGACCAGGGCTTCGAGTGGCTGCATGTCGTCGACCTCAACGGCGCCTTCAAGGGCCAGAGCGTCAACAGCGCGGCGGTCGGCGCGATCCTCAAGGCGACAAAGAACCCAGTGCAGCTCGGCGGCGGCATCCGCACGCTGGCGCAGATCGAGGATTGGCTCGACCGCGGGCTGGCGCGCGTCATCCTCGGTACGGCTGCGGTGCGCGATCCCGACCTGGTCAGGGAAGCCTGCAAGGAATTCCCCGGCAAGGTGGCCGTCGGCATCGACGCCAAGGGCGGCAAGGTGGCGGTCGAGGGCTGGGCCAAGGCCTCCAGCCTCGGCGTCATCGAACTGGCGCAGAAATTCGAGGGCGCCGGCGTTGCCGCCATCATCTACACCGACATCGACCGCGACGGCGTTCTGACCGGCATCAACTGGGATGCCACCATCGACCTCGCCGACGCCGTGTCGATCCCGGTCATCGCCTCGGGCGGCCTCGCCTCTATCGCCGACATCGTGCGCATGACCATGCCCGATGCCAAAAAGCTCGAAGGCGCCATTTCCGGCCGTGCGCTCTATGACGGGCGCATCGATCCGGCCGAGGCGCTGGCGGTGCTGCAGGGCAAGGCAATGGAGACCCCATCGTGAAAATCTCCATCATCCTGGCCTCCTATGACAGCGGCCACTATCACGGCGGCATGGGACAGGGACCGGACGCGCTGATATCGGGCGGCCTCGTCGACGCGCTGACGTTGGCTGGGCATGACGTTGCCGTCACCGATATCGGCAGGGTAGGCGACGAGCAGGAGCGCGAGATCGCAACGGGCTTTGCGGTCTGCAACGCCGTCTCCGGCGAGGTCCGCATCGCTCTGGACCGCGGCCGGTTTCCGATCGTGCTGGCCGGCAATTGCCTGACATCAGCCGGTGCGGTCGCCGGCGAAGATGCCGATGCGATCATCTGGGCCGACCAGCATGGCGATCTCAACACGCCCGAAACCTCCGTCTACGGCTTCCTCGACGGCATGGCGTTGGCGACCGTTCTGGGACTGTGCTGGAAACCGATGGCATCGGCCATCCCCGGCTTCAAGGCGATCGATCCGGCCCGCTGCGTGCTGGTCAATGCGCGCGACCTCGATCCGGCGGAAACAGAGCTGTTGAAGACGTTGCCGGTCATCCGCACCGAATGTCCGGACTGGGCAAGGGCCTGCGGCAAGCTAAAGGCGCCCGACGCAAAGCGGGTCCATCTGCATCTCGATCTCGACGTGCACGATCCCGAGGCGCTGCAGGCCAACCGCTACACCACGCCGGGCGGCCCGGAGCCGAAACAGCTGCGTCAGGCGGTCTGCGGCATGGCCGGCCTGCTGCCGATTTCCGGCATCACCATCTCGGCCTACGATCCGGCCTTCGACGCGCAGGCCGAGGTTCCGCCGCTGGTCGGCGAACTGCTCAGCGAGTTGCTGGCAACGATGGAGAAGGGCTGATGCTGAAAGCCCGCGTCATCCCTTGCCTCGACGTCAAGAACGGCCGCGTCGTCAAGGGCGTCAATTTCGTCGACCTGATCGACGCCGGCGACCCGGTCGAGGCGGCAAAAGCCTATGATGCGGCCGGCGCCGACGAGCTTTGCTTTCTCGACATCACCGCGTCGTCCGACAACCGCGAAACCATCTTCGACGTCGTCGCCCGCACCGCTGAACAGTGCTTCATGCCGCTGACCGTCGGTGGCGGCGTGCGCCAGGTCGCCGATATCCGCAAGTTGCTGCTGGCCGGCGCCGACAAGGTGTCGATCAACACTGCGGCGGTGAAGAACCCGGATTTCGTCGCTGAAGCCGCCGACAAGTTCGGCAACCAGTGCATCGTCGTGGCCATCGACGCCAAGAAGGTCTCTGCTGCCAATGAGGCCGACCGCTGGGAGATCTTTACCCATGGCGGCCGCGAAAAGACCGGCATCGATGCGGTCGAGTTCGCGCGAAAAATGGTCGATCGCGGCGCCGGCGAGATCCTGTTGACCTCGATGGATCGCGACGGCACCAAGGCCGGCTACGACATCGCGCTGACCCGCGCGATTGCGGACGCGGTGCGCGCGCCGGTCATCGCGTCCGGCGGCGTCGGCACGCTCGATCATCTGGTCGAGGGCATTCGCGACGGCCATGCGGGTGCCGTGCTCGCCGCATCGATCTTCCATTTCGGCACGTACACGATTGCCGAAGCCAAGGCGCATATGGCCAAGGCCGGACTGCCGATGCGGCTGGACTCATCCGTCGATCGGCCCTAGAGCGTTCCCGGCTAAGAAAGGCTTGCGACCGCGCCATGGCTGAATTCTCGCTCTCCGACCTGGAGACAATCATCGCCCACCGCGCCCAGTCCGGCGATCCGGACTCGTGGACGGCAAAACTGTTCGCCAAGGGCATGGACAAGGCCGCGCAGAAGCTCGGCGAAGAGGCGGTCGAGACGGTGATCGCGGCCGTGAAGGGCGACAAGAAAGCCCTCGTTTCGGAAAGTGCCGATCTTCTATATCATTGGCTTGTCGTGCTGCGCATCGCCGGCGTTCCGCTGGACGAGGTGTTGAAGGAGCTTGAGGGCCGCTCGGGCCGCTCGGGCGTCGCCGAAAAGGCATCCCGGCCGAAGGGCTGACCGCGAGGAGGGCAGGAAACGCGATGGACCAGCTTGCTCCCACCGAGAAATATTCACCCTTTCGCTTCTTCTCGGCCGAGCAGTGGTCGCAATTCCGCGCCGACACGCCACTGACGCTGGGCGAAGATGAGATCAACCGCCTGCGTTCGCTCAACGACCCGGTCGACCTCGAAGAGGTCAAGCGCATCTATCTGTCGCTGTCGCGGCTGCTTTCGGCGCATGTCGAGGCCAGCCAACTGCTGTTTCGCCAGCGCCAGGCCTTCTTCAACGCGCTGGATGTGGTCAAGACACCGTTCATCATCGGCATTGCCGGTTCGGTCGCTGTCGGCAAATCGACCACGGCGCGCGTGCTGAAGGAGCTTCTGGCGCGCTGGCCGTCGAGCCCCAAGGTCGACCTCATCACCACCGACGGGTTCCTGCTGCCCAACGAGGTGTTGCGGCGCGACAATCTGATGGAGCGCAAGGGCTTTCCCGACAGTTATGATGTCGGCGCGCTGCTGCGGTTCCTGTCGGGCATCAAGTCGGCGCAGCGCAATGTCCGCGCACCGGTCTATTCGCATTTGACCTATGACGTCATCCCCGGCGAGTTCGTCACCATCGACCGGCCCGACATTCTGATCTTCGAAGGCATCAACGTGCTGCAACCCGGCAAACTGCCGAAGGACGGCAAGATCGTGCCGTTCCTGTCGGATTTCTTCGACTTCGCCATCTATATCGATGCAGACGAAAAGCTGATCCATCACTGGTATATCGCCCGCTTCATGCGGCTGCGCGAGACGGCCTTCCGCAATCCGGATTCCTTCTTCCACCGCTATTCGCAGCTTTCGGAAGACGCCGCGCGCGCCATTGCGGAAGGCTTGTGGGCCAATATCAACCTGAAAAACCTGCGCGAGAACATCGTGCCGACACGGGCGCGCGCCGACCTCATCCTGCGCAAGGGCGCCAATCACCTGGTCGAGGAAGTGGCGCTCAGGAAACTGTGACGGCCGCCTCCGGGCTGGTCGCGATATCGGCCGGTTGCGTATCCTGCGCCGGTCGCCGGAGATAGCGCCGGTCGGCCCGGATGAGTTTGCGCGCCGCGACATAGACAATCACCGAGACAGCAGCTGCGGCATAGCCGTCGATTGCATAGTGCCACGCCAGATAGACCGAGCTGACGGCAACAAAGGCCACATAGACAAACGCTACAGCGCCGAGACGGCGATTGTACTCCCATGCAAAAAGTGCGTTGAGCATCGCCAGGCCGACATGCACGCTGGGAAAGGCCGAAATGCCTGACGCGAAACCGGTCTGCCTGGCCTCATGAAGCCTCCACAAATATTGCTGGTAGGAAACAGCGGAATTGGAGGATTCGGCGCCGCGGGCCAGAAATGCGAGCTGTTCGCCAAACCGCGCCGTGTCGCCCGTGGCCATCCCGTAAAACGCCGGACCAGCCGACAGGAACAGTCCAGCCAATATGTTGCCGACGACGATCCAAACCACCATGAAGCAGATGACATAGCGCGTTCGAACCGACGCCGTCCGGGGCGATGTCGCGACGAAGAACAAGGCGCCAAAATTGAGGACAAACCAGAATACGTTGTAATTCCACTCGATGGCGGCCCGCACGAAATCATTTTTGGCCACCAGATAGAGCCAGCGCCACGGATCGGCGCCGAAATGCAGGAACGCATCGATGTCGGCATGCAGCACGTCAAATGGAAAGCCGTCCTGCCAGACCGGCATTCCGTTCTTCACCGAGGTGAATGTGCCTTGAAAGATCATGAGCGCCATGAGCAGGCATAGACCCGAGAGCGAATATGCCAGCCGCGATGTCGAAAACACATATTTCGCCGCCAGACGGCGCCTGCTGTCGAAGCGATGTATGAGCAGGCTTATGTCGACAATAATGGCGAAGGTCGGTAGCATCAGGCCGTTCAACAATATCCACCGCCCGAAATATATCGAATACGCGCTACGGTCGGCGGCGCCTATTGCATACAGAAAAACCAGTCCGGCCAATGTGTAGACGACGATGAACAGATAAACGCCTGAATCCCGGCGAATCAGCGGGATCGCTTGTCTGGTGACTACCCACAACTGACGGAAAACCACACTGCTCTTTGTCATTGTCCCCGAGCCGACGTTGCAATGCTCGGGCACTTTATAAGGAGAATCTGTAGAATCGGTTAGCCTCCAGCCTTCGTCACCCGCCGCAGCGTCAGATTGATCCTGCCGCCATTCTTCAGCAGCGCTGAGGTCGACGGGTAGATGCGGTCGACGCCGTGGAAGCAGAGCCGGCCTTCGCCGCCGAGTACGACGACATCGCCGCTTTTCAAGCGGAACGATTTGGTGCCGCCGTCGCGCGTCGTCTGGCCGACCCTGAACAGGCAATCATCGCCGAGGGAGACCGAGACCACCGGCGCCGCGAAATCGGCCTCGTCGCGATCCTGGTGCAGGCCCATCTTGGCATCCTGGGTATAGAAGTTGACCAGACAGGCCTCCGGCGGATTTGGATAGGCGGAGACCTCCCGCCACAATTGCATCAGCGCGTCTGGGATCGGCGGCCATGGCTCTCCGGTCAGCGGGTGCGTCGGCTGGTAGCGATAACCTAGCTCTTTGTCGGTGACCCAGCCGAGCGCGCCGCAATTGGTCATGCGTACGCTCATTTCCTTGCCGGTACGTGGCATGGCCGGCACGAACAGCGGCGCCTGCTGCACTATGGTCCTGACCTCTTCGACCAGCGCTTCCTGCGCGGCGCGGGACAGATAGCCGGGCATATGGCGGACGCCTTTGGGCAGGACGAGCATGGGCTGGCGCCTCACTTGGTTGATCGGGCCGACAATGCCATCGCCAAACAAAAACGGCGACCCGAAAGCCGTCGTTTGCAGCAATGGTGAAATCTTGCATCTGCGGCATCAATGGGAAGCCGTTTTATGCCCGCTTTGGTGAGGTGCTTAATCGTTCTCTACCCGGCCGCGCAGCTTCTTGATCGTGCCGCGTCCGGCCTTGCTTTTCAGCCGCCGCTCGACCGAGCCTTTCGACGGCCTGGTCTTCTTGCGCGGCGGCGGCGGCGGTTCGGCGGCCTTGGCGACCAGCGCCGTCAGCCTTGCCCTTGCATCCGCGCGGTTCTGTTCCTGGGTGCGGAAACGTCCGGCCTCGATGACGATGACGCCGTCCTTGGTGGCGCGCTGGCCGGCAAGCTTGATCGTGCGCGCGCGCACGCGTTCCGACAGCCCGGCTGCGTTGGCCGCGTCGAAGCGCAATTGCACGGCGGTCGCCACCTTGTTGACGTTCTGGCCGCCGGGGCCGGACGAACGGATGAAATCCTCGTGCAGGTCGCCCGGATGGATTACGGCTTCGTCGGCAATGATGATGTCGTCGATCGGCATGGCGCAGTCATGGCGCGGCGGACCGAAAAAGAAAAGACCCGATCGAGACCGGGCCTTTCAGGGATGGGACGATGCCTCGACTATTCCGCAGCCTCCTGCAGGCGGGGCGCGGCGCCGAGCACGACGGCATCGACGTGGCTCTCGAATTTCTCGAAGTTGACGGCGAACATGCCGACCAGCCTTGCCGCCTGGCGGTCATAGGCGGCCTTGTCGGCCCAGGTCGAGCGTGGGTCGAGAATGGCGCTGTCGACGCCAGGCACGGCCACCGGCACCTCGAAGCCGAAATTGGCATCGGTGCGGAAGCCCGCGGCCTTCAACGAACCATCGAGAGCTGCGGCCAGCAAGGCACGCGTCGCCTTGATCGGCATGCGCTTGCCGGTGCTATAAGCGCCGCCGGTCCAGCCGGTGTTGACCAGCCAGCAATCGGCGTCGTGGCGGGCGATCAACTCGCGCAGCAGATTGCCGTATTCCTTGGGATGGCGCGGCATGAACGGGGCGCCGAAGCAGGTCGAGAACGTCGCTTCCGGCTCGGTCACGCCCTTTTCAGTGCCGGCCACCTTGGCTGTGTAGCCGGACAGGAAGTGATACATCGCCTGCGCCGGGGTCAGCCGAGCGATCGGCGGCATGACGCCGAAAGCATCGGCGGTCAGCATGATGATGTTCTTGGGATGGCTGGCGCGTCCGCTCTTCGAGGCATTGGGGATGAAATCGAGCGGATAGGCGCAGCGTGTGTTTTCGGTGAGCCGGCCATCATTGAAGTCCGGCACGCGGTTTGCGTCGAGCACGACATTTTCCAGCACCGTGCCGAAACGCTGCGTGGTGGCGAAAATCTCCGGCTCGGCTTCCGCCGACAGCCTGATCGTCTTGGCGTAACAGCCGCCTTCGAAATTGAAGATGCCGTGCGGCCCCCAGCCATGCTCGTCGTCGCCGATGAGCGTGCGCGACGGATCGGCCGACAGCGTCGTCTTGCCAGTTCCGGACAGCCCGAAGAAGATCGCCGCATCGCCGGCCGGCCCCTCATTGGCCGAGCAGTGCATCGGCATGACGCCCTTTTCCGGAAGCAGATAGTTCAGCATGGTGAACACGGACTTCTTCATTTCGCCGGCATAGGAGGTGCCGCCGATCAGCACGATCTTGCGGGTCAGATCGACCGCGATCACCGTCTCGGTGCGGCTGCCGTGGCGGACGGGATCGGCACGGAAGGACGGCAGGTCGATGATCGTCATCTCCGGCTCGAACTGTTCGAGCTCGGCCGTATCGGGGCGAATGAGCAGGTTGCGGATGAACAACGAGTGCCAGGCAAATTCGGTGATGACCCGCGTCGGCAGCTTCAGATCGGCATCGGCGCCGCCGACGAGGTCCTGCACATACAGGTCCTTATCCGCGGCGTGGACAAGGAAATCGGCGAACAGCGTTTCGAACTCAGCCGGCGAAATCGCCTTGTTGTTGTCCCACCAGACATGGGGTTCGGTAGTGCCGCCGCGCACGACAAACTTGTCCTTGGGCGAGCGGCCGGTGTGCTGGCCGGTCTCGGCAAGCAGCGCGCCACCGGCGGTCAACTTCGCCTCGCCACGGCGGATCGCGTCCTCGTAGAGGGCGGCCGCACCAAAATTATAATGCACCGTGCCGGTGGTTTTCAGGCCGATACGATCAATCGCGCAGGCGGAATTGCGTTTGCCGACTTCCGACATCAAGGGTCCCTTCTTCTGGATTCGCCGCAGTTTGCCGGCGCATTTCCGGCATGCCTGCGAGCTGGGCTAAGACGGTCAGAACCAGAAAACCCGAATGATATCAAATCATTAATCGATTTAAAAAATTTGAAAGTTGTTTAAATCGTTTATATGTGCAAAAAATCACAGTGGTTGCCCAAAGGATTGGCACACAGTGTTCGTCCAACCCGTATAGAGGTGCGATTGGGGCCGCCGGCAAGCCGTCCGCGACAGCGGATGGAGCCTGTGCCACATTTTGTACCTAATTTGTCCTGCAAAAGCCCCTTCTCTAAGACAGGAGGGACAGCTCATGAGGGAGCCGCTTGAAATGGCAACAATCGCGCTTGTCGATGACGATCGCAACATTCTGACGTCGGTCTCAATCGCCTTGGAATCCGAGGGGTATCGCGTCGAAACCTACACGGATGGGGCGTCGGCGCTGGAAGGCCTGGCGGCGCGTCCGCCGAATCTCGCCATCCTCGACATCAAGATGCCACGCATGGACGGCATGGAGCTGTTGCGCCGGATGCGGCAGAAGTCCGATCTGCCGGTGATCTTCCTGACCTCGAAGGACGACGAGATCGATGAGCTTTTCGGCCTCAAGATGGGCGCCGACGATTTCATCCGCAAACCATTCTCGCAGCGCCTGCTGGTCGAACGCGTGCGCGCCGTGCTGCGCCGTGCCAGTGCCCGCGAGGCTGCGGCAAAGGCGCCCAGCCAGCAGGCCCGTTCGCTCGAACGCGGCCAGTTGGTCATGGACCAGGAACGCCACACCTGCACCTGGAAGGGCGAGCCGGTGACGTTGACGGTCACCGAATTTCTCATCCTGCACTCGTTGGCGCAGCGCCCCGGCGTGGTAAAAAGCCGTGATGCGCTGATGGATTCGGCCTATGATGAGCAGGTCTATGTCGACGACCGCACCATCGACAGCCACATCAAGCGGCTGCGCAAGAAGTTCAAGGCCGTCGACGATGACTTCGAAATGATCGAAACGCTTTACGGAGTCGGGTACCGGTTCCGCGAAGCTTAAGTTAATGCATGTCGCCCAAAAGTGGTCCCGGTTTTGGGACAACGACATGCATCAAACCAAAGACTAGCCGGGAGCTGCTATTCGATGGCAGTGGACGTAGAGCGAGGCAGACGGGCGGGCGCCGGCAGGCGGCCGTCCAGGATTCTGCCCGCATTCCTGTCGAGGATCACGGTGCCGATGCGCCGCTTCCTCGGCCATCACATCTTTTCCAGCCTGACCCGGCGCATCCTGTTCCTCAACCTGGCCGGCCTCGCCGTGCTGGTCACCGGCATTCTCTACCTCAACACCTTCCGCGACGGGCTGATCGATGCTCGCGTCGAAAGCCTGATGACGCAGGGCGAGATCATCGCAGGCGCAATCGCGGCGTCGGCGACGGTCGAGACCGATTCGATCAGCATCGATCCGGAAAAGCTGCTCGAACTGCAGGCCGGCGAAAGCCTGGGGCCGGGCTCCGACCAGCTCGACAATCTGGATTTCCCGATCAATCCGGAGCGCGTCGCGCCGGTGCTGCGGCGGCTGATTTCGCCGACGCGCACGCGCGCCCGCATCTACGACCGCGACGCCAATCTGCTGCTCGATTCGCGTCATCTCTACTCGCGCGGACAGATCCTGCGCTACGACCTGCCGCCGGTCGAGGACGAGCAGCCGGACATGCTGGAGCGGGTGCAGAAATTCGTCTTCGACATCTTCCGCAACAAGGACCTGCCCGTCTATCACGAGCAGCCCGGCGGCAACGGTGCGGCCTTCCCGGAAGTGGTCAAGGCGCTGACCGGCAGCCCGTCGACGATCGTGCGGGTGAGCGAACAGGGCGAGCAGATCGTCTCGGTGGCGGTGCCGATCCAGCGTTTCCGCGCCGTTCTCGGCGTGCTGATGCTGTCGACGGAAGGCGGCGACATCGACAAGATCGTCGCCGCCGAGCGCAAGGCGATCTTGCGCGTCTTCGGCATTGCCGCACTTGTCACCGCCATCCTGTCGATGCTTCTGGCGTCCACCATCGCCAATCCGCTGCGCCGACTGGCGGCGGCGGCGGTGCGCGTGCGGCGCGGCGTCAAGAGCCGCGAGGAAATCCCCGACTTTTCCGACCGCCAGGACGAGATCGGCAATCTGTCGATCGCCATTCGAGACATGACCAATGCGCTCTATGCCCGCATCGAGGCGATCGAAAGCTTCGCCGCCGACGTTTCGCACGAATTGAAGAACCCGCTGACCTCGCTGCGCAGCGCGGTGGAGACGCTGCCGCTGGCGAAGAATGATAACTCACGTGCGCGTCTGATGGAGATCATCCAGCACGATGTCCGGCGGCTGGACCGGCTGATCACCGACATTTCCGATGCCTCGCGCCTCGACGCGGAGCTCGCGCGTGAGGATGCCGCCACGGTCGACTTGAAGAAATTCATCACCGACCTAGTCGCCGTGTCGCGCGAGGCGACGCGCAACAAGAAGGCCGTCGAGATCGAGTTCAAGGCCGCCAAGCTGCCGCAAGGCGTCAAGGGCTATTTCGTCACCGGCCATGACCTCAGGATCGGCCAGGTCATCACCAATCTGATCGAGAATGCCCGCTCCTTCGTACCGGAGGACCACGGCCATATCGCCATTTCCCTGGCACGCTCGGGCAAGGTCAACATCGTCACCGTCGACGATAATGGCCCCGGTATCCGCGCCGACGCTATCGACCGCATCTTCGAGCGCTTCTACACCGACCGGCCGACCGGCGAGGCGTTCGGCCAGAATTCAGGGCTTGGCCTGTCGATATCCAGGCAGATCGTCGAAGCCCATGGCGGCACGCTGACGGCCGAGAATATCCCCGGCACCAAGCCCGGCGACATCAAGGGTGCGCGCTTCGTCGTGACGCTGCCGGCCGAAGGCTGATTAGAGCATGATCCCGAAAAGTGGGAACCGGTTTTCGGAAAGGATCATGCTCCAACCAGCGGCTGCGTATGCCTGATCCTGCCGTAAAACCTGAAAACATTCACGCCACCGCGATCCTGATCGGCGAGCGCGGCATTCTCATCACCGGTCCGTCCGGCTCGGGCAAGACGACGCTGGCGCTGGCGCTGATCGACCATTTCGGCCGGCGCGGGCTGTTTGCGCGGCTGATCGGCGACGACCAGCTGTTTTTCGCAGCGCATTTCGGCCGATTGGTCTGCCATGCGCCGGCCAGCATCGCCGGCCTCTCGGAGGTGCCCGGGCTTGGTCCGAAGCCGCTTTTGTTCGAACCCGGCGCGGTGATCGACCTGGCGATCCGGCTGGTTGCCACGGAGGAAATGGCGCGTTTCCAGGAAGAGTTGAGCGAGATGATCGCCGGCTGCACTGTGCCGCGCATCGACCTCGCTCGACGCAGTGTCACCACCGCTTTGCCGGCGGTGATGGCGCGGCTGGCGATTGCGCCTTTCGTATGATGCGCCCCCGGTTTTTTGCTGCAATGCGTCAAAATGGCCATGGCAGGCGCAATTTTGGGCTTGTCAACGCGCCGCGCGTCGACAAGATAGCGCTCCCGCCGCCTGGGATGGCCGGCGAGCATAAAAAGCGCCTGTGAAG
Organism: Mesorhizobium sp. M0292; assembly: GCF_040321695.1. Taxonomy (NCBI): domain Bacteria; kingdom Pseudomonadati; phylum Pseudomonadota; class Alphaproteobacteria; order Hyphomicrobiales; family Phyllobacteriaceae; genus Mesorhizobium; species Mesorhizobium sp. M0292. The sequence continues at coordinate 199,670 of NZ_JAMYSB010000007.1, read as the reverse complement.
CGGCGATGACGGGAGCCACTATAGAATGATCGGACTCGTGCTTGTAACGCACGGTCAACTGGCCGCCGAGTTCCGCCATGCCGTGGAACATGTCGTGGGGCCACAAGACAATTTCGAAACCGTGGCGATCGGCGCCGATGACGATATGGAGCAGCGGCGGAGCGACATCGTCGACGCTGTCGGCCGCGTCGACACCGGGACCGGCGTCATTGTTCTGACCGACATGTTCGGCGGCACGCCGTCCAACCTTGCCATTTCGGTGATGGAGTCCGGCCGCACCGAGGTCATCGCCGGCATGAACCTGCCGATGCTGATCAAGCTGTCGTCGATCCGCAAGGGTGACAACATGGCGGCGGCACTCGACGAGGCGCAGGCCGCGGGGCGCAAATACATCAATGTCGCCAGCCAGCTCCTGAGCAGCAAATGAGCATGGCATCGGAAAAGGACCAGATAGCCAAAGATTCGATCACTAGGGAGTTTCCGATCATCAACCAGCGTGGCCTGCATGCGCGCGCCTCGGCCAAGTTCGTCCAGGTCGCCAGCGGCTTCGACGCCACCGTGCATGTCGAGAAGGACGGCCTCAAGGTTGGCGGCACCTCGATCATGGGCCTGATGATGCTGGCGGCGAGCCCCGGCTATTCGATCCGCGTCACCGCCAGCGGCGCTGAGGCCGTCGCGGTGATGGACGCGCTGGAGCAGCTGGTTGCCTCGCGCTTCGGCGAAGAGTGCTGAAGCTCTTTTTTGTTTGAGCGTGATCTCCGGACAAAACGGTTCCCGTTTTGTCTGAGAAAACCGGCTTCCACTTTTCGGGATCATGCTTCGCAAACACATACGCGCATAAAGATTTCTTTATATCCCATTGTCGTTCAGCCGGCGATCTGCTAGTCAGTCCGGCATTCCCGCGCCCTTCGACGCGCCATGTGGCGCAGGCGCATCTGATGACAAATCACACCGGAGCACTGCCATGACGGGTAGCAAGGATTATGTGGTCGCCGACATTTCGCTTGCCGGCTGGGGCCGCAAGGAACTCGAGATCGCCGAAACCGAAATGCCGGGCCTGATGGCCTGCCGCGAGGAGTTCGGCGACAAGAAGCCGCTGAAGGGCGCGCGCATCACCGGCTCACTGCACATGACCATCCAGACGGCGGTGCTGATCGAGACGCTGAAGGCGCTCGGCGCCGACATCCGCTGGGCTTCGTGCAACATCTTCTCGACCCAGGACCACGCCGCGGCGGCCATCGCCGAAGCCGGCATCCCGGTGTTCGCCGTCAAGGGCGAGTCACTCGAGGAATACTGGGACTACACCGACAAGATTTTCCAGTGGGCCGATGGCGGCCTCTCCAACATGATCCTCGACGATGGCGGCGACGCCACCATGTACATTCTGATCGGCGCCCGCGCCGAGGCCGGCGAGGACGTGCTGTCCAACCCGCAGAGCGAGGAAGAGGAATACTTCTACGCCCAGGTCAAGAAGCGCCTGAAGGCATCGCCCGGCTTCTTCACCAAGCAGAAGGAAGCGATCCGCGGCGTCACCGAAGAGACGACGACGGGCGTCAACCGTCTCTACCAGCTGCAGAAGAAGGGCCTGCTGCCGTTCCCCGCGATCAACGTCAACGACTCGGTCACCAAGTCGAAGTTCGACAACAAATATGGCTGCAAGGAATCGCTGGTCGACGGCATCCGCCGCGGCACCGACACCATGATGGCCGGCAAGGTTGCGGTCGTCTGCGGCTATGGCGACGTCGGCAAGGGCTCGTCGGCTTCGCTCAAGGGCGCCGGCGCCCGCGTCAAGGTCACCGAAGTCGATCCGATCTGCGCGCTGCAGGCGGCGATGGACGGCTTTGAAGTCGTCACGCTGGAAGATGCCGCACCGACCGCCGACATCGTCATCACCACCACCGGCAACAAGGATGTCGTCACCCTCGACCACATGCGCTCGATGAAGGACATGGTGATCGTCGGCAATATCGGCCACTTCGACAATGAGATCCAGGTCGCGTCGCTGCGCAACCTGCAATGGACCAACGTCAAGCCGCAGGTCGACATGATAACCTTCCCGGACGGCAAGCGGATGATCCTGCTGTCCGAGGGGCGCCTGCTCAACCTCGGCAACGCGACCGGTCATCCGAGCTTCGTGATGTCGGCCTCGTTCACCAATCAGGTGCTGGCGCAGATCGAACTCTACACCAAGCCCGGCCAGTACCAGAACCAGGTCTATGTGCTGCCCAAGCACCTCGACGAGAAGGTGGCGCGTCTGCATCTCGACAAGCTCGGAGCCCGCCTGACCGAACTGTCCGGCGAACAGGCCGCCTATATCGGCGTGACCCCGCAGGGTCCGTTCAAGCCGGAACACTACCGCTATTAACAGAAGCGGCGTTTATCACTAGATATTGAAGCCGGGCGATTGACTTTTCGCCCGGCTTCTTTTTTGCGCGGATGATTCTTCACGCCGATTCCAGCACGCGCTATTGTGCTGATTCGTGGGCCGGGGACGAGGGCCGGCTAACGCATCGAGAGCATGATTCGAACCGAAGGACCGCGTCAGCGAAAAGTGGGAAGCGGTTTTCGGAAAAGATCATGCTCTTCAAGAGAGAGTTAGGTCAGAAGGGCGTTTCTACCAAACGTGATCCTGATCTGGGCGGTCTTGCATTCAGGCGGCGAAGAGGACCAAGACATGCCGGGGGAAAACCCGCCTCGCGCGGGATCGGCCGTTTCCGGCGGCCATGACGATTCCGATAGCACTGGCTCCGTCACGACAGGCGGTGGCCTGAAGAGGCGCGTCGGCGCCCGCACCGCCGGCTTTCTTGCCACCTCAGCTCTTGCCGGCCCGCTCACCTCGTTTGCAGCCCATGCCGAGCCGGCCATTGCGCAGAAGGCCGGACTGTCGGTCAGCGCGGTCGAAGTCATCCAGCTCGCCATGTTCGTCGGCGTCATGGGCGCGGCACTGGTCTCGGCCATCTTCCTGATCCGCGAAAGAGCCCGCACCTCGGCGCAGAATGTCGAACTCAGAGCCCGCATTGCCGACATCAATGCGGCGCTGCAGCGCTCCGAGGCGCTGCTCAATCTGCGTGACCAGCGCGTCATCGTCTGGGCGTCCGAGAACAAGAAGCCGGAGCTGATCGGCACGCTGCCGCTGGAAAGCGGTGCGCCGGACGACCGTGCAGCCTTCCTCGCCTTCGGCCGCTGGCTGATGCCGCGCTCGGCGGCGGCGCTCGAAAATGCCGTCGCTGGTCTGCGCGAGAAAGCGAAACCCTTTGATCTCGTGATCGAATCGCAGGCCGGGGCGCCGCTTGAAGTGCATGGCCGCAAGAGCGCCGCGCATGTGCTGGTGCGCTTCGTCTCGTTGTCGGAGACGCAGCGAAGCCAGGCCCGGCTGAAGATTGAGAACCAGCGGCTGGCCGCCGACTATGAGACCATGATCGGCCTGCTCGACGCCTTGCCGATGCCGGCCTGGCTGCGCGCCACCGACGGGCGGCTGAAATGGGTCAACCGTGCCTATGCCGGAGCGGTTGAGGCACCGAACGCCGAGACCGCGGTGCGCGAAGCCAAGGAATTCCTCGGCGCCCAAGCGCGCGAACAGATCGCCGCGCAGCACAAATCGCGCCCGATCTTCGAACAGACGCTGTCGACGGTGATCGAGGGCGACCGCCGCGTGTTCGCCGTCACCGACTTCGCCGGTGCCGACGGCTCGGCCGGCCTTGCCTGCGACACCAGCGCCACCGAAACCATTCGCGGCGAATATGAGCGCACGGTGCGCAGCCATGCCGACACGCTCGACCAGCTCAACACGGCGGTGGCGATCTTCGATGCCAACGAGAAGTTGCGCTTCTTCAACCAGGCGTTCCAGAAACTGTGGGGGCTGGACCCGGGCTTCCTGCACAGCGCGCCCGACAATGCCCTGCTGCTCGACCGGCTGCGCAGCGAAGGCAAGATCGCCGAGCAGCCGGAATGGCGGCGCTGGAAAGAAGGCCTGCTTGGCGCCTACCGCGCGGTGGAATCGCAAGAGCATTGGTGGCATCTGCCCGACGGCAAGACCATCCGCGTGGTGGCCAACCCGCAGCCGAAGGGCGGCGTGACCTGGGTGTTCGAGAACCTGACCGAGAAGATGGACCTGGAAAGCCGCTACCAGACGGCGGTGCGGGTCCAGGGCGAAACGCTCGACAATCTGGCCGAAGGCGTCGCGGTGTTCGGCCCCGATGGGCGGCTGCGCCTGTCGAACCCGGCCTTTGTCGCGCTGTGGGGACTGAGCCAGGATGTGATCAAGCCCAACGTCCATGTCTCGGCGATCCGCGATCTCAGCGACCAGCGCGCCGTCGACAGCCCGTGGGGCGGGTTCGTCGCCGCCATCACCGGTTTCGACGACGAGCGCCGCGACCGCCATGGCCAGACCGAACTGAAGAACGGCACAGTGCTCAGCTACGCCGTCATCCCGCTGCCCAACGGCCAGGTGATGATGACCTTTGTGGACGTCACCGACAGCGTCAATGTCGAGCGCGCGCTGAAGGACAAGAACGAAGCGCTGCAGAAATCCGACCAGCTGAAGAACGAGTTCGTGCAGCACGTCTCCTACGAGCTGCGCTCGCCGCTGACCAACATCATCGGCTTTACCGAGCTTCTGTCGCTGCCGGCGACCGGGCCGCTCAGCCCAAAGCAGCGCGAATATGTCGAGCATGTCGGCTCGTCATCCTCGGTGCTGCTCACCATCGTCAACGACATACTCGACCTCGCCACCGTCGACGCCGGCATCATGCAGCTCGACATTTCGGAAGTAAGCGTCGAGCGCACCATCGAGGCCGCGGCCGAACTGGTCGCCGACCGGCTGCAAGAGCATTCGATCAAGCTCCGGATCGACGCCGCTGCGGCGCCGAAGAGTTTTCACGGCGACGAGACCCGGGTTCGCCAGATCCTCTACAATCTGCTCAGCAACGCCGCCAATTACGCGCCGGAGGCGAGCACAATCACGCTTGCCTGCCGGCATTTGGAGCAAGGTGTGGAATTCTCCGTCCATGACAACGGCCCCGGCATGCCGCCGGACCTGCTCGATTCGGTGTTCCGCCGCTTCGAGCCGCGCACCAATGGCGGGCGCCGGCGCGGTGCGGGCTTAGGCCTGTCGATCGTCAAGAGCTTTGTCGAGCTGCACGGCGGCAGCGTGCGCATCGAGACCGGCAAGGACAAGGGCACCACCGTCATCTGCACCTTCCCCGATGCACCGTCGGGCATCCGCGCCGCGGCCGAGTAGCGCGCTCGATGACTGTTGTTGTGCTGGAGCGTTTTCTCGCCGACGAGGCTGCGACCGCAAGACTCGGCGAAGACCTGGCCATGGCGCTACGGCCGGGCGACGTGCTGGCGCTCAAGGGCGATCTCGGCGCCGGCAAGTCGACGCTGGCGCGGGCCCTGATCAGGGCGCTGGCCGATGATGCCGGCCTCGATGTGCCGAGCCCTACCTTCACCTTGGTGCAAAGCTACGACACGCGCATCCCCGTGCACCATTTCGATCTCTATCGCCTGTCCTCGGCCGGCGAGATGGACGAGCTGGGTTTCGACGAGGCGCTGCTGCAGGGCGCTGCCCTTGTCGAGTGGCCGGAACGGGCGGAGGCCGCTCTTCCGAGAACGTCGATCTGGATCGAACTCGTCCATCAGGACGAAGGACGATTGGCGAAACTATCGGGCCAAGGCGTTGCCTTCGAACGCGTGGCGCGATCGCTGGCGATGCGCGATTTCCTCAAAACGGCCGGTTGGGGCGACGCCGCGCGGCGTCATTTCGTCGGCGACGCCTCGGCGCGCTCTTACGAGATTGTTTCGCTCGCCGGCCTTGCGCCGCGCGTGCTGATGAATTCGCCAAGGCTGGTGCTAGGGCCGCCGGTGCGCGACGGCAAGCCCTATGCCGTGATCGCCCACACGGCGCAGTCGGTCACCGCTTTCGTCGCCATCGACAAGGCGCTGCTGTCGCAAGGTGTCAGTGTCCCAAAAATCCATGCCGAGGATCTCGAACGGGGCTTTCTGCTGCTGGAGCATCTGGGCTCGGAAGGTTTTCTCGACGGCAATGATGAGCCGGTGGCCGAGCGCTACGCGGCAGCGGCCGAATTGCTGGCGATGATGCATGGGAAGACCTGGCCGCAGCGCATGGAGGCCGTGCCGGGCGTCTTCCACGAGGTGCCGCCGTTCGATCGCGACGCCATGCTGATCGAAGCCGATCTCTTGGTCGATTGGTATGTGCCGATGGTGACCGGCAGCCCGGCAAGCGAGGCTTTACGCGCCGGCTATCACAGGGAATGGAACGCGGTTCTCGATCGGCTGGACACACAGGAATACACGCTGATGCTGCGCGACTTCCATTCGCCCAACATCATCTGGCGCGGTGACCGCAAAGGCCACGACCGCCTCGGCATCGTCGACGTCCAGGACGCGCTGATGGGTCCTGCGGCCTATGACGTTGCGTCGCTGGCCATGGATGCCCGCGTCACCGTTTCGCCCGATATCGAGCAGCGGACCGTGGACGCCTATGTCGCTGCGCGCCACGCCGCCGTCGGCTTCGATGAGGACGCCTTCCGCGCGGCCTATGCGATCATGGCGGCGCAGCGCAATTCGAAGATCCTCGGCATTTTCGTGCGGCTCGAAAAGCGCGACGGCAAGCCCTATTATCTCCGACACCTGCCGCGCATCCGCGATTATCTCAGGCGGGCGCTGGCGCACCCGGCGCTGGCTCAGTTGAAGGAGTTTTACATGGCACATGGCCTGCTGGAGGAACGGCTCCCGTGACCTTGACCACAGCGATGGTGCTGGCGGCTGGTCTTGGCAAGCGCATGCGGCCGATCACCGACACCATGCCGAAGCCGCTGGTGCGGATCGCCGGCAGGACCTTGCTCGACTGGGGGCTGGACAGTCTCGAAGCGGCCGGCGTCGAGAAAGCCATCGTCAACGTGCACTATCTGCCGGACCAGATCGTCGCCCATATCGCCCACAGGCGGGCGCCAAAGATCGTCATTTCCGACGAGCGCGACGCGCTGCAGAATTCGGCGGGTGGCATCGTCAAGGCATTGCCGCTGCTGGGTGCCGAACCCTTCTACATCATCAACGCCGATACGTTCTGGATCGACAGCGGCCAGCCCAGCCTCGAGCGCCTTGCCCTTGCATGGGACGGCGCGAAAATGGATATTCTGCTGATGCTTACCGATCTCGACTCGGCCACCGGACACGGTGTCGGCACGGATTTCCTGATGGCGCCGGATGGCGGCCTGCGGCGCTCGAAAGGCGATCCGGCCGGGTTGATCTATGCCGGAGCGGCAATCGTCAATCCCGCCATCTTCAGGGATGCGCCGGCCGGGGCGCATTCGCTCAACACCTATTTCGACAAGGCAATCGCCTCTGGCCGTCTGTTCGGCATGCAGATGCGCGGAAGCTGGATCACCGTCGGCACTCCCGACGCCATTCCGCAGGCGGAAGCGGCGGTCGCCGACGCTCTCGCGAAGGTGGTATGAGCGGCGCGCGCCGCGTTCTTTCGATCCCGCCCGGAGCGCCATTCCTGCCGACTCTGGCCGAGGCCTTGCTGGCCGGACGGCTGGTGCCCGGCTTCCGGTTCGACGGCGATCCGCTGGCGCTGGCTGATGTCACCATCTATGTGCCGACACGGCGCGCGGCCCGTGCGCTGCGCGGCGCTTTTGTCGACGCGCTTTCGGGACCGGGAGGGAGCCGCCGTTCGGCGATCCTGCCGGTCATCCGCCCGCTCGGAGAGTTCGACCAGGACGAAGCCGCCTTCGACGCCGGCACGCCGACCGAGCTTGAAATGGCGCCGCCGATCGCAGCCATCGAACGCCTGCTGCTGCTGGCGCCGCTGGTGCAGGCCTGGAAGCGCACCCTGCCAGCGCATGTCCTTGATATGTTCAACGAAGAGATTGTCGTGCCGGCCTCCGCCGCCGATGCGATCTGGCTGGCGCGCGACCTCGCCCGGCTCATGGACGAAATCGAAACCGAAGGCACGGACTGGACCAGGCTTGCCGATCTGGTCACCGGCAATCTTGCCGGTTGGTGGCTGGTGACGCTCGATTTCCTCCGTATCGTCACCGAGGCCTGGCCGAAATTGCTGGAGGAGCGCGACCGCTCCAACCCGGCCGCGCACCGCAATGCGCTGATCCGGCGCGAGGCGAAGCGGCTGGAACGCAACCCGCCCAAAGGCCCGGTGATCGCCGCCGGCTCGACGGGCTCTATTCCGGCCACGGCTGAACTGCTTGCCACGGTCGCCAGCCTGCCTAACGGCGCCGTGGTGCTGCCCGGGCTCGATGGGATGCTGGACGAACCGTCTTTTGCCGCGATTGCGGCGCCCGGTGCGCGGCCGGCACTGCTCGGCCACCCACAATACGGCATGGCCAAGCTGATCGGCAAGGTTGGCGTGCTGCGTGGCGATGTCGAGGAAGTGGTCGCCGCCGAGCCCGCACTGGTGCTCCGCGCGGCCCTTGTCGGCGAGGCGCTGCGTCCGGCCGAGACCACGGAACTATGGGCCGAGACCCGCATACGCTTCAACGCCCTGGATATCGCCGAGGCCTTCGCCGATGTGACGCTGGTCGAAGCCGCCAGCGAACGCGACGAGGCGGCGGCGATCGCCATCGCGCTGAAAACCGCCGTGGAACAGCCGGGGCACAGGGCAGCGCTCGTTACCGGCGACCGCGGGCTGGCGCGGCGCGTCTCGGCCGAGCTGTTGCGCTTCGGTGTGATCGCTGACGATTCCGGCGGCACGCCGCTCGCCAACACGCCTGCCGCCAGCCTGCTGCGGCTCACACTTCAAGCGGTATTCCGGCCCGGCGATCCCGTCGGCCTTTTGTCGCTGCTCAAGCATCCGCTGCTCGGGCTCGGACTTGAGCGCACCGGCGTGCGCCATGCCGCCGAGCTCATCGAACTCGTGGCGCTGCGCGGCGGCACCGGACGCCCCGACATCGCCGCCTTGCCAGCACTGTTCGAGGAGCGTCTCGCCGGGCTGAGCGGGGACAAGCGCCAGCCCTTCTGGTTTTCGCGCCTGAGCGTGCGCGGCATCGACGATGCCCGCGATATGCTGAGCCGGCTTGTGACGGCACTGGCGCCGCTGACCGCCTTTCGCGGTGAAGAGAATGCCGATCTTGTCGCGTTGACCAGAGCGAGCGTCGCCGCGCTGGAAAATCTCGGCCGCACGGCGGAGCGCAGCCTGGCTGAATTTTATGCCGGCGACGCCGGCGAGAAACTCGCCGAGCTGCTGCGCGGTGTGGTCGCGGCCTCGGCCTCGTTCGACTTCCCGGCCGACGAATGGCCTGATGTGATGGACGCGCTGGTAGCACCGGAAACGGTCAAGCCCGGGCAAGGCACCGACCGCAACATCGCCATTTGGGGGGCGCTGGAAGCGCGGCTGCAGAATGTCGACACGCTGGTCATTGGCGGGCTGAACGAGGGCGTGTGGCCACGCAAGCCGGAAAGCGATCGCTTCATGTCGCGGTTGATGAAGACCGGCATCGATCTCGAGCCGCCGGAGCGCCGTATCGGCCTTGCCGCCCACGACTTCCAGATGGCGATGGGGGCGAAAAAGGTGGTGCTGACGCGCTCCGCCCGAGCCGGCGACGCACCGGCGGTGCCGTCGCGCTGGCTGCAGCGCATCCTCACCTTCATCGGCAAGGATCCGGCGGCCGCATTGCGCGGGCGCGGCGACGAATTGCTTGCCTGGGCGCGCGCGCTCGATGCCGGCGAGCGGCAGCATTTCGCGCCGCGACCGCAGCCGAAACCGCCGCTGAGCATGCGGCCCACCCACTTCTCGGTGACCGAGATCGAGACGCTGCGCCGCGACCCCTATGCGGTCTATGCCAAGCGTATTCTGAGCCTTCTGCCGCTCGAGCCGGTGATCCGCGATCCCGGTGCGGCCGAGCGCGGCACGCTGTTTCATGACATCCTGCATCTGTTCTCGACAGAGGTGGCGGATCCCCGCGCGCCCGAAGCTCTGGAACGCCTCATCGCTGCCGGCCGGACCTGCTTTGCCGAGATCGCCCTGCCCGCCGACGTCGAGGCTGTGTGGTGGCCGCGCTTCGAAAAGCTTGCCGCCAACATCATCGAATGGGAGCGCGGCCGCGCTCCCGCCGTCGCCCGGCGGCATGCCGAGGAGCGCGCCGAAAAGACCGCTGTCGGCCGCACCGGCGTGACGCTGTCCGGCTATGCCGACCGCGTCGACCTTTTGGCCGGTGGCATGGCCGACATTCTCGACTACAAGACCGGCTCGTCCCCGTCCAAGGCGCAGGCCCACACGCTGCTGGCGCCACAGCTGGCGCTCGAAGGGGCGCTGCTCCGGCGCGGCGCCTTCAAGGGGCTTGGCGCGCGCGAGCCCTCCCAGCTCGCATTCGTGCGGCTGAAGCCGAATGGCGAAGTGTTCGAGGAATCCATCCTCGACTACAACCGCCAGCCTCGGACCGCCGAAGACCTCGCCGAGGAGGCTTGGGCGCGGTTGGAAAAGCTGCTGGTCCACTATGCCGATCCGACGACCGGCTATCTGTCGCGGGCGCTGCCTTTTCGCGAGGGCGAGAGCGATGGCGATTACGACCATCTGGCGCGCGTGCTCGAATGGTCGGCCGGCGGCGACAGCGATGACGAGGCGGGGGAGGCATGAAAAAAGCCTATCCCATCCCCAGCGAAACCGCCGCCAGCCAGGCGCGCGCCTCCGACCCGAAGAACTCGGCCTGGGTGTCCGCCAATGCCGGCTCGGGCAAGACGCATGTGCTGGCCCAGCGCGTCATCCGGCTGCTGCTCAACGGCACCGATCCGTCGAAGATCCTGTGCCTGACCTATACGCGGGCGGCCGCCGCCAACATGTCGAACCGCGTGTTCTCGACCCTGTCGGAATGGACGGCGCTCGGCGATGCCGAGCTTGCCACAAAGATTGAGGCGGTGGACGGCCGCCGGCCCGACCGCGACACGATGCGGCGGGCGCGCCGGCTGTTTGCCGAAGCGCTGGAAACGCCGGGCGGGCTGAAAATCCAGACCATCCACGCCTTCTGCGAATCGGTGCTGCACCAGTTCCCGCTGGAGGCCAACATCCCGGCGCATTTCGAAATGCTCGATCCGCAGATGGAGGCCTCGCTGTTTGCCGGCGCCCGCCGCGACATGATTTCGGGCACGTCAGCCGGAGACGCCGGACTGGCCGAGGCCTTTGCCACCGTGCTGGAGCGCGGCGGCGAACACGGACTCGATGCGCTGCTCGCCGAAATCGTGCGCAAGCGCGACGGCTTACGCGGCTTCATCGATGCGGTCCGGCGCGACGGCGGCGGCTTTCAGGCCCTGTTCGACGAATTCCATTTTCGCCCCGAGCAGAGCGCCGAAGACATAGCGGCATCGGTATGGCCGCTGCCGGGTTTCCTGCCGGACTTCTTTGCAGTGTTCGCCAGTGCCGCCGAGGCCACCGACGCCCGCACCGTGCTCAACAATCTCTTGCCCTATGCCCGCTTGGCCTTTGCCGAGACGGACCCGACCCGCCGGCTGCAGATGCTCGGCAAAGCCTTTCTCAAGGCCGATGGCGACCCCTATGATCCCTCAAAGTTGTTCAAGAAGGCGCTGCTCGGCCGGCTGCCCGACCTTCCCGAGCGCTATCTGGCGGCCGTCAAGGCGATAACAGAGGTCTCCGACCGGCTGGCGCTGTTCCGGATGCTGGAAGGCACGGTCGCGGCGTTGACCATAGCCGACTGGCTGATCGTGCGGTACGAGCGCCTGAAGCGCAGCCGCGGCTTTCTCGACTTCAACGACCTCATCACCCGCACCGTCAACCTTCTGGCGCGGCCGGATGCCGGACCCTGGGTGCAGTACAAGCTCGACCAGGGTATCGACCACATCCTGCTGGACGAGGCGCAGGACACCAGCCCCGACCAATGGGAGGTGGTGAAGCGGCTGGCGGAGGAGTTCTTTGCCGGCCACGGCCAGCGCGGCACGACCAATCGCACGGTGTTCGCCGTCGGCGACGAAAAGCAGTCGATCTATTCCTTTCAGGGTGCCGCGCCGGATTCCTTCGCCGACAGCCGGCTCTTGTTTTCCGGACGCGTGAACGCCGCCAATGCTTCGTTTGCCGACCTGAAACTGACCTGGTCGTTCCGGTCGGCCGACGACGTGCTTGCCGCCGTCGACCGCGTCTTTGCCGATCCGGGCGTGCGGCGCGGCATCAGCCATGACCCCGATCCGCTCGACCACAAGGCGATCCGCAACGACGCGCCTGGCTATGTCGAGGTCTGGCCGTCGCTCGGCGCTGACGCCGTCGAGGAGCCCGACGACTGGACGTTGCCGGTCAATCATGCCAGCGCGCCGGCTGTGCGGGTGGCCGAGCATGTGGCTGCGACCATCCAGACCTGGCTCAAGGACCGCGAGATCATCGAGGGCAAGGGACGCAGGCTGAGGGCCGGCGACATTCTTGTGCTGGTGCGCAAGCGCGACCGCTTCGTCCATGCGCTGTCGCGCGCGCTGAAGGACCGCGATATTCCCGTCGCCGGCGCCGACCGGCTGAGCCTGCCCGGCCACATCGCGGTCAAGGACCTGATCGCACTCGGCCATTTCCTCATCCAGCCGCAGGATGACCTGTCGCTCGCCGCCGTGCTGCGCAGCCCGGTTTTCGACGTGTCGGAGGAGACGCTTTTTACGCTTGGCGCCGGACGGCCAGCCGGAACATCGCTGATCGCCTCACTACGCCAGCATGCTGGCGACAATACCGCGCTGACCGATGTCGTTGCCCGGCTCGACGGCTGGGCCAACGAGGCGGCGTTCCGGCCGGTGTTCGAATTCTACGCCGGGGTGCTGGCGCGCGACGGCCTGCGCAAGAAGATGATCGCCCGGCTTGGACCGGAAGCCGGCGACATCCTCGACGAATTCCTGAGCTTCTGCCTGGCCGAAGAACGCACTGGCCTGCCGGGGCTGGAAGCCTTTCTGGCGACGCTGGAGAACACCGGTCCGGAGATCAAGCGCGAGATGGACCAGTTGCGCGACGAGGTCCGCGTCATGACCGTGCATGCCGCCAAGGGCCTGGAAGCGCCTGTTGTCTTCCTGGTCGATGGCGGTTCGGCGCCGTTCAGCGACCAGCATCTGCCGCGGCTCATGCCGTTCGACGCTTCGGGCCGCAATTTCGACGGCAAGGGCTATCTCTGGCGCTCAGCCGCCGATGTCGCCAACGGCTTCTCAAAGGCAGCCTCGGCCAGGGCGCGGGAGCTTGCCGACGACGAATACCGCCGGCTGCTCTATGTCGGCATGACACGCGCCGAGGACCGGCTGATCGTCTGCGGCTATCACGGCAAGCGTCAGCCCAGCACCGGCACCTGGCATTCGATCGTCAGCCGCGCGCTGCTGGCAGCGCCGGAAAGCACGGAGCGCCATCATCCCGCCAGCGGCGAGCCGGTGCATCGCTTCGTCATCACCAAGCTGCCGCCGGTGGCGCTGGCAGCCGCCGACGAGGCGCGGCTGCCGCAACCGCTTTTGCCGTTCTTGCCGGCAAACCTGTTTCGCCCTTTGCCGCCTTATGAAGAACTGCCGCGCCCGCTATCGCCTTCCGGCGCTTCGGCGCTGATCGACGAGGGCAAGGAGGCGGTCGTCGATACGCGTTCGCCGGTGCTGGACAGCGAAGCGGAGCCCGGTTTTGCCGTGATGCGCGGGCTGGCGCTGCACAAGCTGCTGCAGATGCTGCCCGGTTTTGCCGAAGACGAACGGCAAGGCGCGGCGGCGCAGTATCTCATTCGAGCCGGCGCCGACTGGCCGGAGGCCGAGCGCAACAAGGCGCTGGCTTCGGTGATGGCGATCCTCAGAGATTCGCGTTTTGCCGGGCTGTTTTCGCCGTCGTCCCGCGCCGAAGTGGCCGTCATGGGCAGTATCGAGGTCAAGGGCAGGCTGCGCTCGATCTCCGGCAAGATCGACCGGCTGGCGGTGACGCCCGGGCGCGTATCGATCGTCGACTACAAGACCAACCGGCCGGCGCCCGCAGGCCTGGCCCAGGTGCCGCCGGCCTATATACTGCAGCTGGCGCTCTACCGCGCGCTGCTCCAGCCGCTTTACCCCGGCCGCGCGGTGACGGCAGCACTGCTGTTCACCGAGGCACCGAGGCTTATCGAACTGCCGGCGCAGGCGATGGATGACGCCCTTGCCCGACTCACGGGAGCGTGACACAAGTTCTGCTTGAAGAAGGGCTGCTCAACCACCACATTTGGTGCGAGATAAATTTCGAAAGGATTTCGCATGGCCACCGTCAAGGTCGACAAGAGCAATTTCCAGGCCGATGTGCTCAACGCCTCGCAGCCCGTCGTCGTGGATTTCTGGGCCGAATGGTGCGGCCCCTGCAAGATGATCGGTCCGTCGCTGGAAGAGATCGCCAACGAACTCGGCGACAAGATCAAGATCGCCAAGCTGAACATCGACGAGAACCCCGAGCTTGCCGCCCAGTTCGGCGTGCGCTCGATCCCGACGCTGATGATCTTCAAGGGCGGCGAAGTCGCCGACATGAAGGTCGGCGCCGCCCCGAAGACCGCGCTGTCGCATTGGATCAATGGCAGCCTCGCCTGATCCTGTAGAAATTTCAGACGTTAAGCCCGGCCCTCGCGCCGGGCTTTTCTTTGGCGTTATCGCCTGACCTCTCTGGCACTCGCGCCTGAAGCCTCCATGTCTTCTGCTGAGGCTGGACAGGAGAAACAGAATGACCGGATCCGCCAAGGCCACCGTCTTCATCGACAATGAGCGCGTCATCGTCACCGAATACCGCTTCCAGCCCGGCGACAACACCGGCTGGCACCGGCATGGCCATGACTACGTCGTGGTGCCGCTGATGGACGGCAAGGTGAAGCTGGTGACCAAGGACGGCGAGAGTTTTGCTGAAATGAAGAAGGGCGCGCCCTACTTCCGCAAGGAAGGCGTCGAGCACGACGTCATCAGCGCCAATGACGGCGAATACGCCTTCATCGAGATCGAGCTGAAATAGGCCTCAGGCTGGTGCCGCGGCCGCCGATGTCTATTTAGTTTGAGCCACGGTTTTTTTGGCCTGCCTAGGCTTGCCGGGCTTCCGTCCGGTCGCGGGCTTCAGGACCTGCCCATATCCCTCTATAGCGCCCGTATACACACGATAGAGAAACGTCTCTCGGCTTACGAAATACGCGACACTGGGCTGGCCGGATGCATCATTGGGGCGCGTCGGTCTGTGGGCCACTCGAACAATTGGGTGCGGTGGCTCGATGGCTCCCGGTAACATCACATGATCGCCGACCCGCGGAGCATATTCAAATATCAGCTCCTCCGGCGGGTCGTTGTCGACGGTAACAAGACACTTCACAACCATTCGAGCTTGCCTCCATGCTTGGCCAAGCATATCGGGGCTTCTGCCCGAGGGGCAACCGCCCGATAGATTCCCCGGGCCAAAATACTACCAGTCGGCGATGCGATCCCCGCCGGTGAATTGCGCGCTTTTTGCGGTGTATTCGAACAGCTCGATCTTCACGCCGTTGGGGTCGCGGATCCAGGCCTGAAACGTGTCGTCGCAGGCATGCTTCTTGGCCGTGATATCAATGCCTTTCGACTTGATGTGGGCGATCGCCGCATCAATGTTTTCCACCTCAAGGCAGAAATGGTTGATCTGGTTGAGCTCGCTATGGCTGGTGCCGTCCTTCTGGAACACCTCGACATGGCTGCGATCGCCGCAATTGAGGTAGAAGCCGAAGATCTTGCCGTCGCGCAGGAAGTTGAACTGCGTGTCGAGGCCGAGCACGTCGCGGTAGAAGGCCCGCGTCGCTTCCAGATCATGCGCGAAGATGCAGACATGGGCGAGTTGCTTCACCTTGATCATCACCGGCTCCCTCGCGAAAGTGTGGATTCAGGTCGGTGGCGTGCCGTTTTCGGCCAGCACCGCACCGGCGAGATACAGCGAACCACCGATCAGGATGCGCGGCGCCGGGCCGTC
This sequence comes from Mesorhizobium sp. M0292, assembly GCF_040321695.1. Classification (NCBI taxonomy): domain Bacteria; kingdom Pseudomonadati; phylum Pseudomonadota; class Alphaproteobacteria; order Hyphomicrobiales; family Phyllobacteriaceae; genus Mesorhizobium; species Mesorhizobium sp. M0292. Next base: position 183,760 of record NZ_JAMYSB010000007.1, on the reverse strand, counting down.
CCAGGTGTCGCGCAGCAGCATCAGCGCACTGGCGACGGAACTGACCGGTTCGGCCGTGAGGCCGGCTTCGGTCGCCCGCACCGCCAGCTCGTCATTCGGCACGCCGGCATCGCTCATGCTCACCGGCACGGTGTAGACGTGCCGAGCCAGGCCCTTGAAGGCGTGGAAGTAGCCGCTCTGGTCCTTGGTGTTGATCATGCCGGAGATCAGAAACAGCGGCCGCGGGTTCTTTTCCTCCTGCTCGGCCAGCGCCTCGGCAATGACCATGCCGGCGCCCGGATTGTGGCCGCCGTCGAGCCAGATGTCGGCGCCCTTGGGCGCCAGCTCCATCAGCCGGCCCTGTACCAGTTTCTGCATGCGGCCCGGCCATGCGACGCTCGCCATCGCCTTCTCAGTGGCGCGATGACTGATTTCGAAACCGGTGGCCTTGACGGCGGCAATCGCTGCCGCCGCATTGGCGAACTGGTGGCGCCCGGGCAGGCGCGGTGGCGGCAGGTCCATCAGCCCGTCCTCATCCTGATAGACCATGCGGCCGTTTTCCTCGAAGGCGAGAAAATCCTGGCCGTAGACGAAGGTCGGGCAATCCAGCCGCTCGGCGGTTTCGATCAGCACTTGCAGCGCCGTCTCGCTCTCCTGCGCGCCGATGACCACCGGGCAGCCGCGCTTCATGATGCCGGCCTTTTCGGCGGCGATCAGTTCGACCCGGTCGCCGAGATAGGCTTCGTGATCCATCGACACCGGCATGATCACCGACACCGCCGGCCGGGCAACGACATTGGTGGCGTCGAAGCGGCCGCCAAGGCCGACCTCGATGATGGCGGCGGCAGCCGGATGCTCGGAAAACAGGATGAAGGTGACGGCGGTTAGGATTTCGAAGACGGTGATCTTCTGGCCGGCATTGGCCCGGGCGACGCGGGCGATGGCCTCGGCGAAGGTCTCGTCGTCGACCAGCCGGCCGCCGCCCTCGGCCGCCAGCCGGTAGCGCTCGGCCCAGTTCACCAGATGCGGCGAAGTGTGGACATGGACAAGGTGGCCGCCGGCTTCGAGCAGCGCGCGCGAAAAGGCCGCGCACGAGCCCTTACCGTTGGTGCCGGCGATATGGATGACCGGCGGCAGCCGCTCCTGCGGATTGCCGAGGCGTTCGAGCAGCCTTGTGATGCGGTCGAGCGAAAGGTCGAAGCCTTTCGGATGCAGCGCCATCAGGGCTTCGATTTCACGATCTGCGGCAAGCGTTGTCATGAGCGAATCCTACGCATGCGCGCAGGTGCACGCAATCGCGGTTTGCGGCCAGAAATGTCGCGTCAGGCTTGCGGGCGGGCTTCCGTCGGGATGACCGACGGCGGCAGGATTTCCGGCTCCAGCGGCTTTTGCTCCTGCGGCAGTTTGAGCAGGATTTTCAACAGCCGTGAAATCGTCTCGCGCAGTTCCAGCCGCGACACCACCATATCGACCATGCCGTGCTCCATCAGATATTCGGAGCGCTGGAAACCGTCCGGCAGTTTCTCCCGGATGGTCTGCTCGATGACGCGCGGGCCGGCAAAGCCGATCAGCGCGCCGGGCTCGGCAATGTGGACGTCTCCCAGCATGGCGTAGGAGGCGGTAACGCCGCCGGTGGTCGGGTTGGTCAAGACGACGATGTATGGCAGGCCGGCTTCCTTCAGCCGGTCGACGCCGATCGTGGTGCGCGGTAACTGCATCAGGGACAGAATGCCTTCCTGCATGCGCGCGCCACCGGAGGCGGCAAACAGGATCAGCGGCCGCTTGCGCTGCAAGGCGACCTCGAAACCGTGCACAATGGCGTCACCCGCGGCCATGCCGAGCGAGCCGCCCATGAAGGCGAAATCCTGCACCGTCACCACAACCGGCAGGCCTTTGACCGTGCCCAGCGCGTTGATGATGGCGTCTTCCAGGCCGGTCTTGGCCTTGGCGTCCTTCAGCCGGTCCGTGTAGCGCTTCTCGTCGCGGAACTTGAGCGGGTCCTGCATGACCTTGGGGTTCTCAAGCTGCTCGTATTTGCCGTCGTCGAGGAAGAATTTCAGCCGTTCCTTGGCCGAAATCTTCATGTGATGGCCCGATGACGGGATGACGAACTGGTTGGATTCCAGGTCCTTGTGAAACACCATCTCGCCGGTCTCGGGATCCTTGATCCAGAGATTCTCGGGCATGTCGGTGCGCCGACCGAGCATCGAATTGATCCTCGGGCGAACGTAATTGGTGATCCAGTTCATCGCTTCGGCTCCTGTCCTGACGAAGAGTTGGCTCGTGCATGTCGCCCAAAAGTGGGAACCGGTTTTGGGATAACGACTTGCACAAGGCCTAAGTAGGGAAACTATTCGGCAGCAGCAAGGCGGGCCGAACGCACGCCCTGAGACAGTCCGCTGACCAGGGTGGCGACGGCCTCGGCCGGGTCGGCGGTCTTCTCGCCCTTCGGTCCCAACACATTGGCGACCGCGTTGACGATCGCGGTGCCGACGACGACGCCATCGGCATTGGCGCCGATAATGCGCGCCTGCTCGGCGGTCTTGACGCCGAAGCCGACGCAGACCGGCAGATTGGTGTGGCCCTTGATGCGCTTGACCGCGGCGGCAACCTTGCCGGTGTCGGCCAAAGCCGAGCCGGTGATGCCGGTCATCGACACGTAATAGACGAAGCCCGACGTATTCTGCAGCACCTTGGGCAGGCGCTTGTCGTCGGTGGTCGGCGTTGCCAAGCGGATGAAGTTGATGCCGGCCTTCAGCGCCGGAATGCAGAGTTCTTCGTCCATCTCCGGTGGCAGGTCGACGACGATCAGCCCGTCAATGCCGCTGGCGATGGCGTCCTTGAGGAAGCGATCGACACCGTAGATGTAGATCGGGTTGTAGTAGCCCATCAGCACGATCGGCGTTTCATTGTCGGTGGCGCGGAAATCAGCCGCCGTCTTCAGCGTCTTGACCAGGGTCTGGCCACCTTTCAGCGCCCGCAGGCCAGCGGCCTGGATCGCCGGTCCATCGGCCATCGGATCGGAAAACGGCATGCCCATTTCAATGATGTCGGCGCCGGCCTTGGGCAGCGCCTTCATGATCGACAAAGCGGTGTCATAGTCGGGGTCGCCGCTCATGAAATAGGTGACGAGCGCCGGGCGGCCCTCGGCTTTCAGTTTTGCCATGCGGCGGTCGATGCGGGTCACCATGATCAGATCTCCATGCCCAGCATCGAGGCCACTGTGTGCACATCCTTGTCGCCGCGTCCCGACAGGTTGACGATGACGATCTGGTCCTTGTCCATATCAGGCACGATCTTCACCGCATGCGCGATGGCGTGGGCGGATTCCAGCGCCGGGATGATGCCTTCGACGCGCGTCGTCAGCTTGAAGGCTTCCAGCGCCTCGTCGTCGAGGATCGGCACATATTCGACGCGGCCGGAATCGCGCAGCCAGGAATGTTCGGGGCCGACGCCGGGATAGTCGAGGCCGGCTGAGATCGAATGGCCGTCGAGGATCTGGCCGTCGGCGTTCTGCAAGAGATAGGTGCGGTTGCCGTGCAGCACGCCGGGCGCGCCGGCATTCATCGAGGCGCAATGCTCGATGCCGTCAAGGCCGCGGCCGCCGGCTTCGATGCCGATGATGCGGACTTCTTTGTCATCCAGGAACGGATGGAACAGGCCGATGGCGTTCGAGCCGCCGCCGACAGCCGCGATGATGGTGTCGGGTAGCCGGCCTTCCTGTTCGAGGATCTGGGCGCGCGCCTCGATGCCGATCACCGACTGGAAGTCGCGCACCAGCTCCGGATAGGGATGCGGGCCGGCGGCAGTGCCGATCAGGTAATAAGTGTCCTCGACATTGGTGACCCAGTCGCGCAACGCTTCGTTCATGGCGTCCTTCAGCGTGCCGTGACCGGCGGTCACCGGCCGCACTTCGGCGCCGAGCAGCTTCATGCGGAAGACGTTGGGGCTTTGGCGGGCGACATCGGTGGCGCCCATATAAACGACGCAGGGAAAGCCGAAGCGCGCCGCGACCGTGGCCGCGGCAACGCCGTGCTGACCAGCGCCCGTCTCGGCGATGATGCGCTTCTTGCCCATGCGCTTGGCCAGCAGGATCTGGCCGAGGCAGTTGTTGATCTTGTGCGAACCGGTGTGGTTCAAATCCTCGCGCTTGAAGTAGACTTTGGCGCCGCCCCCGAGGCCCTTCGCCGAGGAAACCTCACGAAGGTGTTTTGTGAGCCCTTCGGCGAAATACAGCTTTGATGGCCGACCGGCATAATGGGTCGACAGGTCGGTCAGTTCGGCCTTGAAGTCCGGATCGTTCTTGACCTCGTTCCAGTGCCGTTCGAGGTCGAGGATCAGCGGCATCAGCGTCTCGGCCACGAAGCGGCCCCCGAAGATGCCGAACATGCCCTGTTCGTCGGGTCCCGTGCGGAAGGAATTGGGTGTCGCCGGCTTGTTCATCGCCGATCTCCTGGTCTTGGTTCTGAGCATGTCTTATCGGAAAACCGGTTCCCACTTCTCCGGAACATGCTCGGGTTCGAAAGAAGTGCCTCAGGCAGCGCGGTCGTCGCGCGCGGCCCTGACGGCCCGGAAGAACTGCTCGATCAGCGCCGGATCCTTGACGCCCGGGCCGCTTTCCACCCCCGACGAAATGTCTATCGCGGGCGGATTGGCTGATATCAGGGCGTCGCCGATATTGGCGGCGTTGAGCCCACCGGAAAGCATGTAATCGAGCCCGGCGTCAAGGCCGGCCAGGATGCGCCAGTCAAAGGCGACGCCATTGCCGCCCGGAAGTTGCGAGCCCTTTGGTGGCTTGGCATCGAACATGAAGCGATCGGCAACGCCGATGAACGGCTTTAGCCGCTCGAGATCGGCTACCTCACTGACGGAGAACACCTTCATGACAGGCAGGCCGTAGCGAGCTTTCACCTCGGCCACCCGCTCGGGCGTCTCCGTGCCGTGCAACTGCAGCATGTCGGGGCGCATCTTTGCGACGATCTCATCCAGGAACGCGTCATCGGCATCGACCGTCACGGCGACCGCCCTGGCCTTGCCGATTGCCGCCTCGCGCAGGCGGCCGGCTGCCGCAGGCTCGACATAGCGCGGGCTTTTAGCAAAGAAGATGAAGCCGACATGGCTGGCGCCGCCGGCCAGGGCCGCGGCCATTGCCTCATCGGTCTTCAATCCACAGATCTTGATATCGAGCGCCATGGCGCGGGGCTTGGCACGAAACCGGCCAAGAGTCGAGAAAAAGCATGCTGTTTGCCGGCAACGCCAAAGGCGCTACCTATTGATGGGAGAAGCAAGGCGGAGCAGACGAATGGCCGACCAGAGCATAGCCGAACTCAGGCAGAAGATCGCGCAAGCGCGCGACGTCATCGCCCATCTGATGCAAAAGGCCGCCTTCGACGGGGCGGAAGCGCACCGGGTCCTGGATTATTTCGGCAGCGATGCGTTCGAGCAGAATTTCCTGCCATGGCCGCGCCATGGCGACGAAGGGCTGCGGCCTGAAGAGCTTAATGCGGCCAATGATGATTGAGCGCGCCGCCGGCGAAGGCTAATCGAACACAATCGCCTGCAATGCCCCACCATTCCGCTTCAGCCAGTCCTTGCAGCGGTCGGTGTCGGGGCAGAGCTGCTCGCACAGTTTCCAGAATTTCGGGCCGTGGTTCATCTCCTTGAGATGCGCCACCTCATGCGCGACCAAGTAGTTTATCACCGGCGTCGGCGCCATCATGATGCGCCATGAGAAGGACAAATTGCCGTCGGAAGTGCAGGAGCCCCAGCGGCTCGACGTGTCCTTGAAGCGGATAGCCTTGGCGCGCTTGCCGATGGCCTCGGTATGCTTGACCACCAGCTTCTCGATGTCCTTCTTGGCCTCGCGCCTGAGGAAATCGGCGATGCGGCGCGGCAAATGTATGCGCTCGCCATGGACGATCAGCAGCGGACCGCGCTCGTCGCGCGACACGGTGACGGTGCCGCGTTTCGACGGTTCGTGGACGATGCGATGCGCGACGCCGCGTATCGGGATCTTGATGCCGGGGCGCACTTGCGGCCGTGTCGGTACCTTGGCCAGACGCTGCTCCAGCCAGCCCTGATGGCGGTGAAGGAATTTCTCCACCTCGCCGCGGCGCAGGCCCGGCGGCACGGTGATGCGCAGCCCCTGGCCGCCCGAATCGATGCGCAGCGTCAGCCGCCGTGCGCGGGCGCTCTCGACGATCCTGAGCGGCAGTGTGCGGCCGGCAACGACGTGCTCTCGCTCTTCGACAGGCGAGGGTTTTGGTTTGGTCAGGTTGCGGAAAAAGCCGAAGGACATGGCTGAACGATACGCGATTCGAGGAAAACGACCAGAACAAAAAAGAAACGGCGCCGCTCGCGCGACGCCGTCCATCATGCCAAGGCCTGTCTTAGAGCGCCGCGCGTCTCTGACGCGCAAAGGACGCTGTAGCACTCTAATTCGGCGCATGAACCTTTCCGAAAATCGGTTTCGATTTTCGGGGTCATGCGCGCAGCCTCAGTCGTCAAGCAGGTTCGGGCCCTTGCGCTTGGGCGTCGCGGGCTTGGCCGTTTCGGCCGAGCCTGTCTTCGCAGGCGCTGTCGACTTGTTGCGGTTGGCCATGAAGCGGTCGAACTCGTCCTGGTCCTTGGCGCGGCGCAATTCGCGGGCGTACTCGTCGAACTCGCTCAGCATCTCGTCGAGCTTGCGACGCTCTTCGGCGAGGCGTTCGAGTTCCTTCTCGCGCCAGTCGTCGAAAGCGACATTGCCGGTGCGGGCCGAACCGTGGCCCCAGCGCGCGGCCTTGTCGGAACCGCGGCGGCAGCCGGCGAAGATGCCGTCCGTGGCGCGGTTGACGTCGCGCTTGAAGCCGTCAAGCCGGTCGCCCCAGATGATGTAGACGAGCATGGCGAAGCCAAGCGGCCAGAACACCATGAAGCCGATCACCATCAACGCGATGGTCGCCGGCGTCCAGGCCGGGCGGATCAATGCGGATGTGTTCATTTTCTCCCATTCCTTCGGTTGGAGACAGCCAAGAGCGGCTGCGTGGATTCGAAATGGGATGAGAAAAACGGCGATTCAAGACAACGCCCGCCAAAACCGGACAACAGCCTGAAATGATTATCGCTTTTTGAGCGCTTCGAGGAAAAGCACAAGGAGGCCGGCGACCAGGCCCCAGAAGGCGGCGCCAACGCCGAACAAAGTCAGCCCCGACGCGGTGACAACGAAGGTGACAGTAGCCGCCATGCGCTGGTCCTCGTCCTTGAGCGCGATCGACAGCGCGTTGGCGAGCGATCCCATCAGCGCCAGGCCGGCGACCAGAACGATCAGGCTCTGCGGCAGCACTGCGAAGATCGCCACCAGCGAGGCGCCGAAAACCGCGAAAATCAGATAGGCAAGTGCATAGAAGGGTCCGGTCTTCCAGCGCTCGGCCGGGTCGGGATGGACGTCCGGCCCGGTGCAGATCGCCGCAGAGATCGCGGCCAGATTGGTGGTCGAGCCGCCAAACGGCGCCGACAGCAGCGAGAACAGGCCGGTGACGCCGATCAGCGGGCCGGGTTCGGGGTGATAGCCGGCGGCGCGCAAGACGGCGAGACCCGACAGGTTCTGCGACGCCATGGTGACGAGGTAGAGCGGCAGCGCCAGGCCGATGACAGCTGCGGCGCTGAAATGCGGGGCAATCAGCGTCAGCGTCGACAGTTCCGGCGCCGGCAGTCCGCCGACACGGCCTGTCAGGAATGCGGCGATGCCGCCGCCGATCAGCACCGCCAGCACCGACAGCGCCGGGTTGAACAGGCGAATGACGAAGAAGGCCGCGATCAGCGGCAGGATCAGCCAGGGGTCGACCGGAATGGTCTTGACGGCATTGAGCGCGAAGGTGACGACGATGCCCGCCAGCATGCCGGACGCGACTGACGCCGGTATCCTTGATATCAGCTGGGTCAGCGGCTTGAACAGGCCGGTGGCGATCAACATCAAGCTGGTGACGATGAAGGCGCCGACCGCATCAGCCATGGTAAACCCGCTCGATGCCGCCATCAGCGCCAGGCCCGGTGTCGACCAGGCGGTGATGATGGGTATTTTCGTGCGCCAGGACAGCCACAAGCATTCGATCGCCATCGCCACGCACACTGCCGTCACCCAGCTCGCGGTCTCGGCTTGCGTGGCGCCAACCGCCTTGGCGGCGGCAATGACGACGGCCAGCGTGCCGCCGAAGCCGACGATTGCCGCGACAAAGGCGGATATCGGGATGGAAATGCGCATTCTCGCCTACCCCGCCCGCTGAACCATGTCGCCCACCGCCCTCAGCAGCATGTCGAGATCCTGCGGCCGCGACAGGCGGTGGTCGCCGTCGGGAATGAGCGACAAGGTGACGTCGTCGGCCGGCAGCAGCGAGACCAGCTTCAGCGCATGGCTTGCCGGCACGTCGGCGTCGGCCAGACCCTGCAGGATGTGGACGGGGCAATGGGTATCGATCGGCCCGGTCATGACCCGGTTCGCCCTGCCGTCCTCGATCAGCGCGCTTGTGTAGATGTAAGGCTCGGCGGAATAGTCCGAAGGTTCTTCGAAAAAGCCTTTCTCCCGGAGGTCGCGCCTCTGTTCCTCCGTCAGAGCCGGCTCGACCAGCTCGGCGGTGAAATCCGGCGCCGGCGCGAGCAGCACCAGGCCAACCACATTGCTGTCGCCCGTCTTACGCAGCTCCTGCACCATGCGCAGCGCGATCCAGGCGCCCATCGACGAGCCGACCAGGATTTGCTTGCCCTCGGTGAAATGCCGGAAGGCGGCGAGGCTCTCGCCAAGCCATTTCGAAATGGTACCGTCGGCAAAGGCGCCGCCGGATTCGCCATGGCCGGAATAGTCGTGGCGCAGATATGCGCGGCCTTCCCTGGCCGCCCAATCCGACAGCGTCTGCGCCTTCGTGCCCAGCATGTCGGATTTGTAGCCGCCGAGCCAGACGACGCCGGGCGTTGCGCCCGAGGAATGGCGAACCGCGATATCGATGCCGTCGACATCCAGCAGGGTTAGGGCGGTCGCGGTCATGGCTGTGGATCAATCCTGGTTCTGGGGGCCTGATTGTGGGAGCCTGATTTTTACTCGCCGGTCTTTTGACACAGGCACAGGCGAGGCGGAAAGTGCTCGCGACATCCTTTGTTTGGTGCAGGCCTGCGATCAGGGTGATTTTCTGTCAGCGCTGTGCTATTGACTCCGCCCGCGCGCTCACCACATTGGCGCGTCCTGAACATTTCTAGATTGAAACCCTGAACGAAACGGCCAAGGAGACCACGACCATTCGCAGACCTTTCAAAGCAGCGGCGCCCACCAAAGATGGCCCGCGCTCCAACCGTGATATCCGGGTTCCCCGGGTCCAGCTGATCGACGCCGATGGCCAGAACCGCGGCGATATTTCCATCAACGACGCATTGCTGCTCGCCGAAGAGGCAGGGCTCGATCTGGTCGAGATCTCGCCCAATGCGGTGCCGCCTGTCGTCAAAATTCTCGATCTCGGCAAATTGAAATACGCCAACCAGAAGAAGGCGGCCGAGGCGCGCAAGAACCAGAAGGTCATCGAGATCAAGGAGATCAAGATGCGCCCGAACATCGACAGCCATGACTACGAAACCAAGATGAAGGCCGTGCGGCGCTTCTTCGAGGAAGGTGACAAGGTCAAGCTGACGCTGCGCTTCCGCGGCCGCGAGATGGCGCATATGGAACTCGGCATGCAGCTCCTGAACAAGGTGCGCGAGGAGACGGCTACCATCGCCAAGGTCGAAGCCGAGCCGAAGCTGGAAGGCCGCCAGATGATGATGGTGCTGGCCCCGCGCTAGATCAGTTCGGGCGTTGCGCTCTAAATCCGCCTGAATCCTGTCTCATGGCGTCCCGGCGATCGGCGGGACGCCGATTCTCCTGTCCAGACGCCGCGATCGCCGGCAAAGCTTCTCGACGATCGGATTCCCGACATGGCCAATGAAATCAACCCTGCGCCCATCAAGGAGCTGGGCGGCTACCAGCACATGCGCCGGATGGTGCTTGCGGTGCTGGTGGTGGTGCTGTTTGCGGCACTGCTGTTCGGCCAGTCGACCTTCCCGCCCGATACCCCGGTGCATGAAACGATCGAGATGGTCGGCGTGCTGCTGATCTTCCTTGGCGTCGTCGGCCGCTTGTGGTCGACACTCTATATCGGGGGGCGCAAATCCTCCGAAGTGGTCACCGGCGGACCCTATTCGATCACCCGCAATCCTCTCTACGTGTTCTCGACCGTTGCCGCCGCCGGCGTCGGGGCGCAGATCGGCTCGTTCTCCGGCATCGTCCTGTTTGCGCTTTTGTGCGCCGGCGCCTTCCACATCGTCATCCTGCGCGAGGAACGGTATCTCAAGGAGGTTCTCGGCGCGCCCTACACAGCCTATCTGGCGCGGGTGCCGCGTTTCTTCCCCAAGCTGTCGCTCTACCAGGAAGGCGACACCGGCAGCTTCAAGCCGCGCCTCTTGCTGACCACCTTGCTCGACGGGCTGGTGTTTCTGGTGGCGTTGCCGGTGTTCGAGACCATCGATGGCGCCCAGCAATCGGGCATTCTGCCGGTGCTGTTCAGGCTGCCCTGATCGCGGACAGAGCGTCGCAGCCGCTCGGGTGTTGCGCGCCAGCCCGCTTTGAAGTATAGGACCGCCGTTCCAAGAAAACCGCCCGGCAGGGCATGCCGTGGCGGTTTCATTTGCTTTTCGGGCTTTTGGTCCGCCCGAAGCGAACAAGAAGCGCGATTGTGCGCCACCAATACGGAGTAGCAAAATGCCCAAGATGAAGACCAAATCGGCCGCCAAGAAGCGGTTCAAGATCACAGGTACGGGTAAAGTCCTGTCGGCTGCGGCCGGCAAGCGTCACGGCATGATCAAGCGTTCCAACAAGTTCATTCGAAATGCCCGCGGCACGATGGTTCTGGCTGAACCGGATGGCAAGAAGGTCATCAAGAATTTTCTGCCGAACGGCCTCTGAGCATTCGGTTTCAGGAACAGCGTTTAAGGAGATCATGACATGGCACGCGTAAAAAGAGGCGTCACCTCGCACGCCAAGCACAAGAAGGTCCTGAAAGCCGCGAAAGGCTTCTACGGCCGCCGCAAGAACACCATTCGCATCGCCAAGCAGGCGGTCGAAAAGTCGATGCAGTATGCGTATCGCGACCGCAAGAACCGCAAGCGCTCGTTCCGCGCGCTGTGGATCCAGCGCATCAACGCCGCGACGCACGAGCATGGCCTGACCTATGGCCGCTTCATCGACGGCCTCAACAAGTCCGGTATCGAGATCGATCGCAAGATCCTGTCCGACATGGCCATCCATGAACCGCAGGCGTTCGCCGCACTCGTGGCCAAGGCCAAGGTCGCGCTCGAATATCTGAAGAACACCACCCCGAATGCTTTTGAAAGCGCTGTCGCCTAGAGCATGATGCCAAAAAGTTGCTGACTTTTTGGACAACATCATGCTCAGGGAAATTTAGCGAGGAGCGCGATCTTTCCGAAAAGTCTGCAACTTTTCGGGATCGGGCTCCGAGCCCAGCGCTTCCCAGCATTCGCAATTCTGATTGGGGAACCCGCGCTGGCACGGCTGGCGCGGGTTTTTCTTATGGCTGAACTTTCAACTTGAAAGTGACTTTCACCTCAAAGTTGACTCCCAACACAGCGAGTTTGACCGTGAACGACATAGCTACCGGCTTGGATACTCTCGAAAACTCCCTGATGGCCGACGTCGCGTCGGCCGCCGATGAGGCTGCTATCGAAGCCGTGCGCGTCGCGGCTCTCGGCAAAAAGGGGTCGATCTCGGAATTGCTGAAGACACTGGGCGCGATGAGCGCCGAGGAGCGCCAGGTCAAGGGCCCCGCGATCAACGGCCTGAAGAACCGCGTCACCGAAGCGCTGACGACACGCAAGGTCGAGCTGAAGGATGTGGCGGTCACGGCGCGCCTTGCCGCCGAGACGGTCGACGTGACGCTGCCGGTGCGGCAATCGCCGGCCGAGCGCGGCCGCATCCATCCGATCAGCCAGGTCATCGACGAGATCGCGGCGATCTTCGGCGATCTCGGCTTTGCCATCGCAGAAGGTCCCGATGTCGAGAGCGACTATTACAATTTCACCGCGCTGAATTTCCCCGAAGGGCATCCGGCGCGCGAGATGCACGATACCTTCTTTTTCCAGCCGGACGAAAAGGGCGAGCGCAAGCTGTTGCGCACGCACACCTCGCCGGTACAGATCCGCACCATGGAGAAGCAGAAGCCGCCGATCCGCATCGTCATTCCCGGCAAGACCTACCGGCAGGATTCCGACGCTACCCACTCGCCGATGTTCCATCAGGTCGAGGGGCTGGTGATCGACAAATCGGCCAATGTCGCCAACATGAAGTGGGTGCTGGAAGAATTCTGCAAGGCTTTCTTCGAGGTGCCGCAGGTCAAGATGCGCTTCCGGCCGTCCTTTTTCCCGTTCACCGAGCCCAGCCTCGAGGTCGACATCCAGTGCGACCGCTCGCGGCCCGGCGAAGTGCGATTCGGCGAAGGCTCCGACTGGATGGAGATCCTCGGCTGCGGCATGGTCCACCCCAATGTGCTGCGCGCCGGCGGGCTCGATCCCGACGAATATCAGGGCTTTGCCTGGGGCATGGGCATCGACCGCATCGCCATGCTGAAATACGGCATGCCGGACCTGCGCGCCTTCTTCGACGCCGATGTGCGCTGGCTGTCGCATTACGGTTTCAGGCCGCTCGACATGCCGACGCTGTTCGGAGGTCTTTCCGCATGACGGCGCCGCACACGGGTGGCTGCCGCTGCGGCGCGGTACGGTTCGAGGCATCAGTCGAACCGCACCATATCAGCTATTGCCATTGCGGCGATTGCCGGCGCGCCAGCGGCGCGCCGGTGTCGGCCTTTGTCGGCTTCCTGACCGAGCAGGTGGCTTTCACCGGCAAGGCGCTGAAGATGTACGAGAACGGGCCGGTGACGCGCTCGTTCTGCGGCATTTGCGGCTCGCCTATCGCCTATGTCGACGAGCGGCTGGAAGACCACATCTATTTCATGCTGGGCGCCATGGACATGCCGGCCTATTTCCGGCCGACGCACCATGCCTATGTGCGCGAGCAGCTGCCCTTCGTGCATATGCCCGACGACTTGCCGCGCCATTTGAAGACAAGCGTACCCAGACCCGATGGACAAGGTCCGGGCGGGTACAGACAAAACGGAACATAGTGATGAAACTCACCCTTTCCTGGCTCAAGGATCATCTCGACACCGACGCCACGCTCGACGAGATCGTCGAGAGGCTGACCTCGATCGGCCTCGAAGTTGAGCATGTCGACGACAAGGCCGGCCTGAAGCCGTTCGTCATCGCCAAGGTGCTGACGGCGGTGCAGCATCCCGACGCCGACCGGCTGCGGGTGCTGACCGTCGACACCGGCAATGGCGCAGCCCCTGTCCAGGTGGTGTGCGGTGCGCCGAATGCCCGCGCCGGCTTGATCGGCGCCTTCGCCGCGCCCGGCGCCTATGTGCCCGGTATCGACGTGACGCTGACCGTCGGCAAGATCCGGGGCGTCGAGAGCCATGGCATGATGTGTTCCGAGCGCGAGCTGGAGCTGTCGGATGAGCACAATGGCATTATCGACCTGCCGGCCGATGCGCCTGTCGGCACCAGCTTCGCGGCTTACGCGCATCTCGACGATCCGGTGATCGAGATCAATCTGACGCCGAACCGGCCGGATGCGACCAGCATTTACGGCGTCGCCCGGGACCTGGCGGCAAGCGGGCTTGGCCGGCTCAAGACCGCGCCGGTCGAAGCGGTCCTTGGCAAAGGTGAAACGCCGGTCAAGGTGACCATCGAGGCGCCGGAGCTCTGCCCCGGTTTCGCGCTGCGCCTGGTGAAAGGCGTGAAGAACGGGCCGTCGCCGAAATGGCTGCAGCAAAGGCTGATCGCCATCGGCTTGCGCCCGATCAGCGCGCTGGTCGACATCACCAACTACGTCACCTTCGACCGTGGCCGGCCGCTGCATGTGTTCGATGCCAAGAAGGTCGCCGGCAATCTCGTCGTGCGCCGCGCACGCGACGGCGAGAAGGTGCTGGCGCTTGACGGGCGCGAATACACGCTGACGCCGCAGATGTGCGTGATCGCCGACGACAATGGCGTCGAATCGATCGCCGGTGTCATGGGCGGCGAGCATTCCGGCTGCGACGAGAACACCACGGACGTGCTGATCGAATCCGCTCTTTGGGATCCGATCACCACGGCCCGCACCGGCCGTACGCTCGGCATCATCACCGATGCCCGTTACCGTTTCGAGCGTGGCGTCGACCCGGAATTCATTGTGCCCGGCGTCGAGCTGGCGACAAAGCTGGTGCTGGAGTTCTGCGGCGGAGAGCCGACCGAGACGGAGGTGGTCGGCTATGCCGGCTACAAGCCGAAGATCGTTTCCTTCCCGATCTCGGAAGTGAAGCGGCTGACCGGCATCGAGGTGCCGAAGGCGGAAAGCCTCGACATCCTGACCCGCCTCGGCTTCAAGCCGTCAGGCTCGGGCGACGTCGTCGATGTCGCTGTGCCGTCCTGGCGTCCTGACGTCGACGGCAAGGCCGACCTGGTCGAGGAAGTGATGCGCATCCACGGCGTCGACAACATCGCGCCGCAGCCGCTCGGCGCGCATGACGCGGTCAACTCCAAGATACTGACGACGCTGCAGGTTCGCACCCGCACTGCCAAGCGCTCGCTCGCCGTGCGGGGCATGCTGGAGGTTCTCACCTGGTCGTTCATCCCGGCCAAACACGCCGAACTGTTCGGCGGCGGCCAGACGGCGCTGAAGCTCGCTAATCCGATTGCAGCCGACATGTCCGATATGCGGCCCTCGTTGTTGCCCGGCCTGATCGTCGCCGCGCAGCGCAATGCCGACAAGGGCATCGGCGATGTCGCGCTGTTCGAGGTCTCCGGTACCTATGAGGGCGACGGCCCCGACCAGCAGCGGCGCGTTGCCGCCGGTGTGCGCCGCGGCACCGCCAAGCTCGACGGTTCCGGCCGCAGTTGGGCCGGCAATTCCGGTCCGGTCGGCGTGTTCGACGCCAAAGCCGACGCGATTGCAGCGCTGGAAGCCTGCGGCGCGCCGGTCGACAGGCTGCAGATCGAGCCAGGCGGTCCGGCCTGGTATCATCCCGGCCGCTCCGGCACGATCAAGCTCGGCCCGAAGACAGTGCTCGGCACCTTCGGCGAGTTCCACCCGAAGACGCTGGAGGGGTTGGACGTTTCCGGACCGATCTGCGGTTTCGAGGTCTATATCGACGCCGTGCCCGAGCCGAAGGCCAAGCCGACGAAAACCAAGCCAAAGCTGGAGCTGTCCGCCTTCCAGGCGGTGAAGCGCGACTTTGCTTTCGTCGTCGACAAGACGGTGGAGGCCGGCGCGCTGGTGCGCGCGGCGCTCGCCGCCGACAAGAAGCTGGTCACCGGCGTTTCGGTGTTCGATGTGTTCGAGGGGGCATCTCTCGGGACCGCCAAGAAGTCGATTGCCATCGAAGTATCTATCCAGCCGGTTGAAAAGACGCTCACCGACGAGGATTTCGAGGCGCTTGCCAAGCGCATCGTCGACAATGTTGGCAAGCAAACGGGCGGCATGCTGAGAACGTAGAGCGGCTAACGCCGCCCTACGTATTTCGACTTCACGCAATTCTTAGGGAAAGCGCGTCTTAGGGAAAGCGCGGCGCGCTTTCCCAGTAAAACCGCTACACACTTTTCCTGGAATTGCTTCTGAGGATTGCCGGCAGTTGCGAATCGCTCTCCAAAGGGCGATGGACCATCTGCGCTATTCCGGTCTGCCGTTCGAAGCCCAGCGCGAAGCGTTTCTCGCCATGGTGTTGGCGGATGCGCTCGTCAGCGACGCGCTGGAGCGGGCCCGCACGCTGGCGTTGCCGGACTGGCTGGTGGTGTCCGGCGCTCTACAACAGCGTCTGGAACCACCTGACCGGCAAGGCGCCGGGCTACGGCATCAAGGATGTCGATCTCTTCTACTTCGATGACAGCGACCTGTCCTACGAGGCCGAGGACGCGGTCATCCGTCGAGCCGCGCAGCATTTCGAGGGGCTGGCTCTGCCGGCCGAGGTGCGCAACCAGGCACGGGTGCATCTGTGGTATCCGCAGAAATTCGGCCAGCCCTGCCCGCGCTATACGAGTTCCAGCGAGTCGGTGAGCTATTTTGCTTCGAAGACGCATGCGGTCGGGGTGCGATACGATGCCCATGGGCAGCTTGAGGTCGTGGCGCCGTTCGGGCTGGATGACCTCTTCGCGTTTCGCATCACGCCCAACCGGCTGATGGATAACAGGCGCACGCATGAGGCCAAGGGGGCGAGGGCGAAGGCGTGCTGGCCGGAGATTACGGTGGTGCCGTGGTGAGACTTACCCTCCCCGTTGTGGGGAGGGTCGGCTCGCTGTCGCAGCGAGGCGGAGACAGAGAGACGGGGTGGGGGTGCGCCTCACGAGGACCCCCACCCCGATCCGCTTCGCGGATCGACCCTCCCCACAAGGGGGAGGGTAAAGGCACTCACCCATTCACCAGCGCCAACAGCTCCTCCGTATAGCGCTTGCCAACCACCTTGTCCGGCGACAGCGCATCGCCGATCGCCGCGACCTCAGCCGCGCTCAGCTCGATCCCGACCGCCGCCGTGTTCTGCTCGAGATGGCGTATCTTTCTTGCGCCGGGGATCGGCACGATGAAGTCGCCCTGGTGCAGCACCCAGGCCAGCGCCAGCTGGGCCGAGGTGACGCCTTTTTCCACCGCCAGCTTTTCCAGCGTCGCAACGACCTTGGTATTAGCGGCCATGGCGTCGGCCTGGAAACGCGGCAAGGTCCGGCGCCAGTCGTCGTCGCTGAGGGCCTCGGGCTTGGCGATGGTGCCGGTGAGCAGGCCGCGACCGAGCGGGCTGTAGGGGACGAAGCCGATGCCGAGTTCGCGGCAGACATCGAACACTTCGTCTTCGGGGTCGCGGCTCCAGAGCGAATATTCACTCTGCACGGCAGCGATCGGATGCACGGCGTGCGCCCGGCGGATGGTGGTGGCACTGACCTCCGACAGGCCCAGCGCCCGCACCTTGCCGTCGCGCACCAGTTCCGCCATGGCGCCGACCGTGTCCTCTATCGGCACGCCGGGATCGACGCGGTGCTGGTAGTAGAGGTCGATGACATCGGTATCGAGCCGTTTCAGCGAGGCTTCCGCCACTGCCTTGACGTGCTCCGGGCGGCTATCGACGCCAACCATACGTTCGAGGCCTGAGCCTTCCTCGGAAATCTTGAAGCCGAATTTGGTGGCGATCGTCACCCTGTCGCGCACCGGCTTCAACGCCTTGCCGAGAAGGATCTCGTTCTCAAAGGGACCATAGACTTCGGCGGTGTCGAAAAACGTCACGCCGATCTCGACAGCGCGGCGCAGCGTGGCGATTGCGTCCGCCTCGGCCTGACCGCCATAGGCGAAGCTCATGCCCATGCAGCCGAGGCCGACGGGGAAGACTTCGAGTTCAGTACCAAGTTTGCGGGTTTTCATGGCGCGTCTCCTTGTTGCGATGAAAGAGAGATAGCGCTTGGCTTTACGTTCGATAATTGGCTGTCATTCGCACGGGCTGTTCTATAAAATAGAGCAATGAACCGAGCGCATCTTTCTCAACTCGCTGTACTGGCAACAGTCGCCCAATGCGGCAGTTTTCGTGGCGCGGCGCGCGAACTGGCCATAGCGCCCTCGGCAGTGAGCCATGCCGTGTCCAGCCTGGAGGCGCGGCTCGGCGTGCGGCTTTTGGCGCGCAGCACCCGCAGCGTAGCGCCAACGGAAGAGGGCGCGCAGTTGCTCGAACGGCTGCGGCCGGCGCTGTCCGAGATCGATCTGGCGCTGGAAACGGCGATCGAGGCGCGCGACCGGCCGGCCGGGAACCTGCGGCTGACCGTGCCGCGCACCGCGGCCCACCTGGCATTGACGCCCAGGCTCGGCGGCTTTGCCGCGGCCTATCCTGACATCGTGCTGGAAATCGTCATCGAGGATCGCTTCACCGACGTCGTCGAAGGCGGCTTCGATGCCGGCGTGCGGCTCGGTGAGAGCCTGCAGCGCGACATGATCGCGGTGCGCATCGGACCGGACCTTCGCGGCGCCGTGGTCGGCGCGCCATGCTATTTCGCGACCATGCCAAGACCCCGCCATCCGCGCGATCTTGCCGACCACCGCTGCATCCGCTTCCGTTTTTCCAGCGGCATTCTTTACCGCTGGGAATTCGAGAAGGATGGCGAAGAGATCGAGATCGCGGCGCAAGGGCCGCTGATCCTCGACGAAGACCATCTGATCGCCCAGGCGGCGGTCGACGGCGCTGGGCTCGCCTTCGTCTTCGACGATTATGTGCGCGCGCCGCTCGCCGACGGTCGCTTGATCCGCGTGCTGGAAGACTGGTGTCCGCCCTTCGACGGTTTCTTCGTCTACTACCCCAGCCGCCGCCAGATGCGCCCGGCGCTGCGGGCGTTTGTGGATTTCTTCAAGGTCGGTGCTTAGCCACCTCCCCCTTGTGGGGAGGGTCGATCCGCGTAGCGGATCGGGGTGGGATCTTCGTAGGGCGCTACCCCCCACCCCGTCGCTTCGCGCCGACCCTCCCCACAAGGGGGAGGGTGGAAGAAAGCCCAGCTGCCATTCGTTCACCAACCATGCCGGCATTCATCACCAACAACTCAACCCGCTACGGCTGGGCGGCGATCGTCCTCCACTGGCTGATCGGCATCCTGTTCATCGGCCAGTTCATGCTCGGCTTCATCATGGTGCGGTTGACCAGCCAGCGCACCGCCTTCGAGCTGATCCAGCTGCACAAATCCTTCGGCTTCCTGCTGCTCGGCCTCCTCATCCTGCGCATTGCCTGGCGGCTCGGCAATGCGGCCCCGGCCTTGCCGGCCTCGGTCGGAGGGCTGGAGCGTCGGACGGCGCCGCTGGCGCATCTGGCACTTTATGGCTTCCAGCTCGCGGTGCCGCTGTCCGGCTGGGCACTGGTTTCGGTGTCGATGCTGGAGATCCCCAGCATGCCGTTCAACCTTTTCGTGATGCCGAACCTGCCGCTCGGCGTGTCCGATGCGGCGGAAAACTTCTGGGCGGTAGCACACTGGTATCTCGCCTATGCCGGCATTGCCTTGGTCGCGCTGCATGCGCTGGCGGCGCTGCGGCATCATTTCTGGCTGCGCGACAGCGTGCTCACGCGCATGATCACGCCTTCGTCAGATCAGGACATGGAATAGGGCGCGCCGCGCATTCGTTCATTGGGGTGAGGGCGCAACACTTCGCTTGCCCCAGAAGGACAAAACCCATGTATGCGCGCATCTTCGGATTGGCGGCTGTTGCCGCTTGCCTTGCCATGCCTGTCTCCGCCGCTGTGGACCTCGGCGACGCCGCCGGCAGCTACACGGTCAACCCGGCCAGCTCCAGCATTCGCTTCTCCATCGGCAAGGTCGGTGGCGGCGGCCTCGACGGCGCCTTTGGCCGCTTCAAGGGCTCTATCCGCATCGACAACAGCGATGTCGGCCGTTCCGCGGTCAACTTCACCATCTATCCCGAAAGCGTCGGCACCGGCCAGGGCCGCATCGACGCCTTCCTGCGCTCCGATGCGGTGTTCGACGTGGCCAACAGCCCCGAAATCCAGTTCCGCTCGACCAGCGTAACCCGAACCAGCGACACCACGGCGCTGGTCAGCGGCCGGCTGACGGCGCGCGGCAAGACGTTTGCGGAAAAGTTCACTGCCGAGCTCGGCGGGCTGAAGGGTGGCGTCATTAAATTCCACGTCACCGGCAAGGTGCTGCGCTCCCGCTACGGCATGGATGTCGGCACGCCGATCTATTCGAATATTGTCGATTTCGACATGACGCTGACGGGCAAGCGAGGCTAGCAGGACCAGCGATCCGCATTGGCTTTTCCCGCAATTTCGGGCAAACCTCTTCGCCTGTAAATCGATAGGAGAAGCCTGATGTTCCGATGGGGTGTTTTGTCGACAGCCAAGATCGGCCGCGAGCAATTGTTGCCGGCAATCGTCGAGGCCGAGAATGGCGTTTTGTCCGCGATCGCCAGCCGCGACCTGTCGAAGGCCGAGGCCCTGGGCGAGCGGTTCGGCGCCAGGCATGCCTTTGGTTCGTATGAGGAGCTGCTCGCTTCGAAAGACGTCGACGGCGTCTACATCCCGCTGCCGACCTCGCAGCATGTCGAATGGACGGCCAAGGCCATCGAAGCGGGAAAACATGTGCTGGTGGAGAAGCCGCTGGCGCTCGACGCCAAGGACATCGCGCCGCTGATCAAGCTGCGCGACAGCAAGAAGGTGCTGGTCTGCGAGGCCTTCATGGTCATCTACCACCCGCAATGGATCAAGGTGCGCGATCTCATCGCCGATGGCGCCATCGGCCGGCTGCGCCATGTGCAGGGCGCCTTCTCCTATTACAATGTCGATCCCACCAACATGCGCAACCAGCTCGATCTCGGCGGCGGCGCGCTGCCTGATATCGGCGTCTATCCGACGGTGTCGACGCGGTTTTCGAGCGGCAAGGAGCCGCTGCGCGTGCAGGCGACGATCGAGCGCGACAAGAAATTCGGCACCGACATCTATTCCTCGATCCGCGCCGATTTCGGCGATTTCGAACTGTCCTTCTATCTGTCGACGCAGATGGCGGCGCGGCAGGTGATGGTGTTCCACGGCGAGAAGGGTTTCATCGAGGTGTTCTCGCCGTTCAATGCCGGGCTCTACGACCATCACCGCATCGAATTGCACAACCAGAACCACACCGAGGCGCAGGTGTTCCGCTTTCCCGGCACGCAACAGTACCGGCGCGAGGTCGAGACGTTTGCCAGGGCGGCACAGGGCGGCAAGGAGCGTATCTTCACGCTGGAGGAGTCCGTACTCAACCAGAAGGTCATCGACGCCATCTTCCGCGCCGGTGCCAAGGAAGGCTGGGAGGCCGTCTGATACACCAATCTTAGCCGGTAATTTCATGGGAGAAGGGCATTGTGCATGCGGACGCTCCTTTCCTATTGGACTGACGATCTCACGCGCCTCTGAGCGTCAGGTGCAAGGTCTCGGCGAAGCGATCGGGATAGGGCGCAAAGCCCATATGGTCGCCGGGGAAGGCGGCGCGCTTGCTGCCGAGCCTGTCGGCCAGCGCCTTGCCCATGCCGTCGATCGGCTGGCCGATGGACTCTTCGCCGATGCCGACCACGACCGGGCGGCCGCGCAGCGCCTCGATATCAGGACGGTAGAGCGACAGCGGCATGACGCCATGCGCCAGCCAGTATTCGAAATTGCCGCTGACCCTGGCAAAGGTCTCGGCCTCCTCGGGCGACGGTTCGAACGAAGGCGGTCCGTCCTGCGGCCCGGCTTCATCCTGACCCGGCCCTTCCGACAGGCTGTTCTCGCTGAAGAATTTCTGCATCGCCGCCTCGACACCCTGGCTGCGATAGGTGTCGTGCAGGTCGCGCATGCCGGCCAGTGACGGCGACGGGTCGTGGAGCAGCATCATGCTGGGCGGCTCATGCGCCACCAGTGCACGAACCCGGCCGGGATGGCGGGCGGCGAGGTTGAGCCCGATCTGGGCGCCGCCGCTGGTGCCGAACACATAGGCCGGTCCGGCGCCAAGCGCCTCGATCAATCGCGCGGCATCGTCGCCATGGACATCGAGGTCCTGCTCTTGCGGCTCTCCGTCGAAGGTGCTGCGCGAATTGCCGCGCGGATCATAGGCGACCACCGTGTAGCGGTCGGCGAGGTGGCCCGCGACATCGGCGAAGACGCCGGCGTCCTGCGGTCCGCCGGGGATTATCAACAGTACGGGGCCGGAACCGCGCATCTCATAATAGAGGCTGGCGCCCGGTACTTTCAGCGTCGACGTTTGGGGGGTCATGTCCATCTCTCCTGTTGTTCTCATGTCAAAGTTCGGCTTTGCGCCGGGTCCGATCATTTGCTGGCGACAACCATGCGGTTGCCCTCGCTGTCGCGGAATTCGGCGACCGTGCGGCCCGGCTGCCAAGGCGCTTCCTGCGGCTCGGTGATGATTTCGACGCCGCGCGCCTTCAGGCCCGCGACCGTTGCCTCGACATCGCCATCAACGAGCACCAGCACGGGCTCAGTGCCCGGCGTGTCATCGGGGCGTTTGACGAAATGCAAATTGGTGACGGCGCCGGGAAATGTCAGCTCGATCCAGCGCCAGCCGCTGTCGCCCATCAGCTGGTCCTCCGCCACCTGGCAAGCAAGATGTCCGGTGTAGAAGGCCTTGGCGCGGTCCTGGTCGAACACCGGCAATTCGGCAAACTGGATGTGCATGATGGGTCTCTCCTGCTCCTGGACGGCTGCCGCGCAGCCGTCGACGGGAAAGACGATCCGGACGATCGAAAAGATTCGCCGGGCGACGAATCTTTTCGAGGCCGCGAAACGTCTTCTCTGTGCAGAGTTGAAAAACAGGAGACGACAATGGGCTGCAATCTCATCCGCTACGGCGTGAAGGACGAAAGCATCGCCGAGAACCGTATGCTGGTTGCACAGGTGTTCGACGCACTCGACGACACGAAGCCGCAATCTGTGCGCTACCTCGTCCTGGAACTGGAGAATGGCGAGTTCATCCATCTTGTCAGCCAGGATGGCGACGGCCTGACCGGGCTCACAGCCTTCAAGGCCTTCAGCGCCGATCATGCCGGACGCCGCTCGACGCCGCTTGCCAGATCGCCGGCAAAGATCGTCGGCAATTATCGTATGCTGGCCGGCGAGGTCGTGCCTGCTTGAATGCAAAGACCGGCATTTTTGGGAACGGACAGGATGAACACAGCGAAACTCGACCGCGTTGCCCTGGAGGCGATGCTCGGCTCCTTGCGACCGAAGCTGCACCGCTACTGCGCCCGCATGGCCGGCTCGGTGATCGATGGCGAGGACATCGTCCAGGAGACACTGATCAAGGCACTGCAGGCCATCGACGGCGACGCCGCCGTCGAGCGTCCGGAGCAATGGCTGT
Organism: Mesorhizobium sp. M0292; assembly: GCF_040321695.1. Taxonomy (NCBI): domain Bacteria; kingdom Pseudomonadati; phylum Pseudomonadota; class Alphaproteobacteria; order Hyphomicrobiales; family Phyllobacteriaceae; genus Mesorhizobium; species Mesorhizobium sp. M0292. The sequence continues at coordinate 160,816 of NZ_JAMYSB010000007.1, read as the reverse complement.
TCCGCATAGCCCACAATGCCGCGCAAGATCATCTGCGCCGGCGCCAGCGGGAGCAGGCGCGCATGAGCGAGACCGATATGACGACGATCGAAGACCCTTCCGCAAGCGCCGATGCGAGGCTCGCCACCGCCGCCAGCCTGCGAAGCTTCATGCAGCTGGCAACAGTGCAGCGCAGCGCCGTGATCCTTGTCGACGTGCTTGGCCTCAGCCTGCACGAAACCTGCGAAGTGTCCGGCGCGACGCTGGCCGCGACCAAGGCAGCGCTACATCGCGGGCGGTCGCAGCTGCGCATGCTGGCGTCACAGGACGAGCAGGCGCCTGCCCTAAAACTCGACGCCGGTGACGAGCGGCGCCTGCGCCGCTATGTCGACCTGTTCAACGCGCGCGACTTCGACGCCGTGCGCGCGTTGATCGCCGAGGATATCCAGCTTGAAGTCGTCAACCGCACCCGCATGCGCGGCAAAGCGCAGGTTTCCAACTATTTCGGCAATTACGACCGTGTCCAGGATTGGGCGCTGTCGCTCGGCTTCGTCGACGGCAGGCCGGCCATCCTGATCCGCAACCCGCAAGCGGGAGATGACGCCGTGCGCGGCTTCATGCTGGTCGACTGGCAGGATGGAAAGGTCAGCCATATCCGCGATTTCCGCTACGCGCCCTATTGCCTTGCCGATGCGGACATCCGCTTCATCGACGGGTAAGCATCGGCCAGAGAGCGCAGGCTTCGCGCCTCAGGCGAAGCTTTGCAAATTGGCGTCCTGCAGCTTGGAGCCGGCGAGCAAGGTCTCGAGCACCTGCTTCTTGAGCGACAGGCACTGCGAGCGGGCAAGCTTTGCGATGGCCGAGACCTCGGCCAGCTCGCAGGCAAGCACCAACTCCTTCTGCTGGCCGATGATCGCTTGCGTGAAGTCGCGCGATTTGAAGCCGAGATGGAGGACACGCTCCGACTGGTCGAGCGTTTGGTCGAGCAGGCGAACTAGGCGCAGATTGCCGGAGAGTTCGGCCAGGGCCAGGCGAAAGGCGCGGTCGGCCGCCAGAAAGGCGACATGGCTGCGCAGCGTCTCCGGCTTCAGCACCTTCTGCGCCGCCAGCCTGATGTCGTCGAGCCCGCGTTCGGTGAGGTTTGCCGCGGCCACCCGGAACACTTCCGGTTCGATCAGGCTGCGGACGTCGAAGATCTCGTTGACGTCGCGCAGGCTAAGCGGTGCGATGACATAGCCGCGGCGCGGCTCGCTCTTGATCAGCCCTTCCTGCGTCAGGCGGGCCAAAGCCGAGCGGATCGTCGCCTTTCTGATCTGGTAGCGGTCGCCGATCTGCTTTTCGGTCAGGCTTTCGCCGGGTTGCAGGACGCAGGCGACGATGTCGCTCTTCAGCTGCTCATAAGCTTCCTCGCTGCGCAATATGTCGGCGGTCGACGGCGCCTTGACGGCGGACGGTGACACTGATTTCGGAGGAGCCATATCTGCCTGCCCGTGTGGTCTGCCCGCGTGGTCTGCCCGCGTAGTCTGCTTGCCCGTTCGACCATCCGGTTGACGGGTCTGCCGGCATTCGCTAGCCTGAGCATCTCAGTTGTATTGGTTGAGCTTCCCAATGGAGATGACGACAAATGTCTCTTGCCGCCAACTCGCCTCTCTACGCCGTAACCTCCGGTATCGTCAACGCAGCCAAAGGTGCTCATGCCTTCGAACGGGTCAAGGCGGTGCTGCGCGAACACACCGATCGCTTCCATGCATCAGGCGTGCTCGCGCATGAGGAAGACGACGATGAGGTGCTGCTGCATGCCAGCCCTGACTTGACCATCTACCACATCACGCTGTCGCCCGGCCTGCAGTACCCGCCGCACAACCATCTGATGGATGCGCTGATCGGCATCTACAAGGGCAGCGAGACCAACTTCATCTATCCCGTCGACGGCAGCGAGATCGATGCGCCGGAGCGCCACGACATCGCGGCGCCCGCGGTGGTGCACATGACCCCTGATACTGTGCACGCGGTGGCCAACACCGGCAGCGCCCGCTCGGGCGCACTGCATGTCTATCTCGGCAATCTGACGGAGACCCACCGCCACATGTGGAGCCCGGACAGCACCCACGCCGAGCCGTTCGACAATGAGCGGTATCTGGCTGGGGCGAGGCCGATTGGGCCCTGACCGGGAAAGCGGAAGAAAAGTGAGCCTGCTGAGCGGCGGCGCGAGCGAGCGTTCTGCGTCGCCGCGCCCAGATAGCAGTCCCCGCGTACCGGCCATTTCAAGAACATCGCAGCGAGTTTATAGCGCAGTCAGGCTGACGACTGGGGTAATAAATGAAGAAGCCCGGAATAGGCGGCGTCCAGTTCTCCAGCACTCGGATGAGGCGGTGCTCAGCAACATGCTCTTCATATGCGAGCCCAGGACCGGCTAGCGGATCGCAGGAAATCACAGTTTCGGCGGGAATGGCGCGCCCGAAGAGATTCGAACTCCTGACCCCCAGATTCGTAGTCTGGTGCTCTATCCAGCTGAGCTACGGGCGCGCAACAGGCCATGCTTTACATAGCCCCGCTAACCGATCCTGACGACCGGCCGCGACAAGACGTGTTCCCTAGCGACTGAATTTCCGAAAAGCAAGCCAATCCGGCAAAAGTTTTGTCGCAGCTGCTTTCGACGGTGCCGATCAAGGGGTGCTGAGATTCAGCTCAGTCCGGCTTCGGCTGAATATCAAATACAGCTCAGGCAGGGCGGCGCAGGCCGTTGCGGGCCTGGTCGAGGCGGACCGGCTGGTCGGGGATGGTGACGGCGAAGGTGGTGCGGCCGCCGATCGATTCGACCAGCTCCACCGTGCCGCCATGGGCGCGGATCAGTTCGTGCGCGATGGCCAGGCCAAGGCCGGTGCCGCCGCTGCGGGCCGAGCCGCGAAACGCCGCGAACAGGTTTTCTCGAGCCTTCGCCGGCAGGCCGGGACCGGTGTCGGTGACAATGATGCGGCTTACGCTGCCTATGCGCTCGGCCGATACGGCGAGCCGGCGCACCAGCGCGCTCTCGGCGTCGGCCGCCATCGCCTGGACCGCGTTGCGACAGAGATTGGTGAGCACGCGAAACAGCTGGTCGGAATCGGCATCGACCTCGAAGGCGAGCTCGACGGCATTGACGAATTCGATGCCGTCCTCGATGTCGAGCAGGCCGTGGACGTCGTCGACCAGCTGGCGCAGCCGCAAGCGGCGGCGTGAGGGCGCCGGCTCCTGCGTGCGACCATAGTGGAGCACACCTTCGGAATAGGAGACGGCGCGGTCGAGCGCGCGCAACAGCTTTGGCGCGAAGGCCTGCACCGTCGGGTCCTTGACCAGGCGCAGGCGGTCCGACATCAGCTGCGCCGAGGCCAGGATGTTGCGCATGTCATGGTTGATCTTGGAGACGGCGAGGCCAAGATCGGCAAGATGCTTCTGCTCCGACAGCATCTTTTGCAGCCGTTCCTGCATCTGCGACAGTTCGCGCTCGGCAACGCCGATCTCGTCGGCACGGGCGGCCGGGTGGATGATGCGCCCTGGATCGTCGGGCGCCTCGGAGAAGGACAGCATCGAGCGCGTCATGGTGCGGATCGGGCCGATCATGATCAGGTCGATCGCGGCATAGACCAGCATTGCGGTGAACAGCGAGATCAGCAGCGAGACGAAGGCGACGTTGCGCGAATAGCGCAGCATGGCGTTGCGGAGGGAATAGTCGGGCATGATCAGCTCGAATTCCTTGTCGCTGTCGCCGACCGGGCCGAACACCCGCAGCATGCGCTTGCCGCCGAAGAACAGCGTATCCAGCGCCCCGGTCATGCCCTTGATCATGCCGACATTGGCGATGTCGATGTGCTCGTCGACCTGCGGCGGCATCTCGGCCACCACCAGCAGGCGCGATACGCCGCCGTCGCGCACCGCGATCGCCTTGGCGCCGATTGCCATCAGCACGTCGTTCTGGGCGGCGCGGGAGAGCGAATTGGGCTCACCCTGCACCAGCACGATCGACACCGCGGCAGCGGTGCTTAGCCTCTCCTTCAGCCAGGCCAGGCGGTAGCTGGCGATCCAGGGCAGGAAAATGAGGACTTCGGCCAGGAGCACGAAGACAATGGTGAGCAAGAGCAGCTTGGTCGACAGGCCGCGCGCCAAGGGCACTGAACGATTGGGCACCGAACGGCTCGCAACCGGGCGAACGGTCGCCGGGCTGGCATCGGCTGTCGCCGGGCCGCTCCCTTCATCCGCTGATGCAACTTCGCTCATTAAGGCCTGTCTTCACAAACGCTTGATCGGTTGAGATTAGGTGATTGCGGCTTTTTTGCCAATTTCATCCTTCGTTGGACGATGGCGCCAGCAATAAAAATAGCCTCGAACTGGGTGTTCGCGCCGCGACGAACGGGGTGTCGCGCCGTGACGAACTGGCAGTTCGCGCTGCGACGAACTGGCGTTCGCGCTGGATTGACTCCCAAAACCCTTCTTTCTATAAGCCGCTCACGCTCGGGCCATTCGTCCCGGCGCGGTTTCGATCGCGCCAATGCCGGCCCGGCAAAGCTCCTGTTACACAGTGACAGAATCAAGAAGGGCCGCACCCCGCGGTATTAAAACAAATGAAGCGTACCTACCAACCGTCCAAACTCGTCCGCAAACGCCGGCACGGTTTCCGTGCTCGCATGGCCACCAAGGGTGGTCGCGGCGTCGTCGCAGCTCGCCGCAACCGCGGCCGCAAGCGGCTCAGCGCCTGAACGGAAGACGAGATCGTTGCCCGCAACCGGCAAGCCAGTGGGACCAAACCCCAAGCGGCTTCTGAAACGTGCGGAATTCCTGGCCGTCCGCCGCGGTGAAAAGCGGCGCGGGCGGCTTTTTCTCGTCGAAGTTCTCGACCGCAATGACGGCCTGCCGCCGCGCGTCGGCTTCACCGTCACCAAGAAGGTCGGCAATGCGGTTGTCCGCAACCGCGTCAGGCGGCGGCTGAAAGAAGCCGTGCGCACCCATGCCGCAAGTGACATGGCGCCCGGCAATGACTATGTCATCGTCGGGCGTGAAGACGTGCTCACCATTCCGTTCGGCCAGTTGAAGGCCGAACTCTCCCGCCGTCTCAGCGGAACACGATAGGCCAAGGGCTTTCGATGGAAAACAACCGGAACTTCTACATCACCATCGTCTTGTCGGTGCTGATCCTCGGGCTGTGGCAATATTTCTATGTGCTGCCGCGCAGCGAACAGCAGCGCGAGGCGGCCCGCATCGAAGAGCAGCGGGCGGCGGAGCAGAAGAAGGCGGCCGAGGCCGCCAACCCCGGCGGCACGCCGGCGCCCGCAGCGCCCGGCGCCATTCCAAACGCGCCCGGCACCTATGTTACGACGCCGGAAGGCCGCGCGCAGGAAGTGGCCAAGACGGCCCGCGTCAACATCGACACGCCGAGCCTGTCGGGCTCGATCAACCTCACCGGCGCCCGCCTCGACGACCTCAAGCTCAAGCACTATACCGAGACGGTCGACAAGACATCGCCGCAGATCCAGCTGCTCAATCCGCAGGCGCTGCCCACCGGCTATTATGCCGAGATCGGCTTTGTCGGCAGCGACACGACCGGCACGGTGCCGGGCCCGGAAACGGTCTGGAGCGTCGACGGCAATGCGACTCTGACGCCGGCGACGCCAGTGACGCTGACCTTCACCAACGACAAGGGCCTGACCTTCAAGCGCACGATCTCCGTCGACGGCGACTACATGTTCACCGTTTCCGATGCGGTGCAGAATTCAGGCTCGGCCCCGGTCACGCTGTCCAATTACGGCCGCGTCATCCGTTTCGACAAGCCAGCCATTGCCAGCTCCTATGTGCTGCATGAAGGCCTGATCGGCGTCACCGGCACGGAAGGCCTGCAGGAGCACAAATACGCCGACATCGAGAAGAACAAGCTGTATGCGCCGAGCAAATCGACCGATGGCTGGCTTGGCATCACCGACAAATACTGGGCGGTCACCCTGGTGCCGACCGAGAAGCAGCCCTTCCAGCCGCACTATGCCTATTACGACAATGGCCGCCCGCGCTACCAGTCGGACTTCCTCACCGACCCGATCACCATTGCCGCCGGCCAGTCGGCGACGGTGGAGACCGAGATCTTCGCCGGCGCCAAGGAAGTCAACAAGATCAACGCCTACGCCCAGGACCGGCAGATCAGGCTGTTCGACCGGCTGATCGATTGGGGGTGGTTCATCTGGATCACCAAGCCGATGTTCTACCTGATCGACACGCTGTACAAATTCTTCGGCAATTTCGGCCTGGCCATCCTTGCCACCACGGTCGTCGTCAAAACCCTCTTCTTCCCGCTCGCCAACAAATCCTATGCGTCGATGGCGAACATGAAGAAGGTGCAGCCCAAGATGCTCGAGATCCGCGAGAAATACGCGGACGACAAGATGAAGCAGCAACAGGCGATGATGGAGCTGTACAAGACCGAGAAGATCAATCCGCTCGCCGGCTGCTGGCCGGTGGCGCTGCAGATCCCGGTGTTCTTCTCGCTCTACAAGGTGCTCTACATCACCATCGAGATGCGGCACGCGCCGTTCTTCGGCTGGATCCAGGATTTGGCCGCGCCCGATCCGACCTCGGTCTTCAACCTGTTCGGCCTGCTGCCCTTCGCGCCACCGGCATTCCTGCCGCATATGGGCGCCTGGGCGGTGGTCATGGGCATCACCATGTTCCTGCAGATGCGCATGAACCCGACGCCGCCGGATCCGACGCAGGCGCAGATCTTCACCTGGATGCCGGTGATCTTCACCTTCATGATGGGCAGCTTCCCGGCCGGCCTCGTCATCTACTGGGCCTGGAACAACACGCTGTCGATCCTGCAGCAGGGCGTGATCATGAAGCGCCAGGGCGCCAAGATCGAATTGTGGGACAATCTGACGGCATTGTTCCGAAAGAAACCCTCGCCGGCTGAATAGAAGGCGCTATTCCGGCAATCAAAGCCCCGGCTCGTCCGGGGTTTTTTTGGACGAGGCGCGCATCACGTTCCCGTGAGGCGCGAAACTTGCGGCGTGCAACCGGCGTGGCTGCTGCTTGTACCGCCAAGGCCGATCAACACCGATCAGCTCTAATCCGAAGACCGCTGTTTTTGATCCGTGACCCCGTCATGTCCATCGCGGGGATGCGGCGCGTGGAATGGGCATTCGCCTTTAAGTATTTGTTATCATTATCGTTTTTTACTCTGCACCGAAACTTTCCCGCAATCGCCGCGTAACTCTTCCCGACAATCGAATCAACAATTGTCGCACCAGAAGGGTTCTCCAATGGCAAAGTCCATCCTCAAGGCATTCTGCTTTTCCGCCGGCCTGGCTCTATCGGGCCTCGCAGCTACGACGGCCTATACGCTCGCCAATCCCGCCGTTGGCGGCGCTGCGATGCTGACCTCGAAGAACATCGTCGAGAACGCCCTCAACTCGCCGATCCACAAGACGCTGGTTGCCGCCGTCAAGGCCGCCGGCCTGGTCGACACGCTGGAAAGCGCGGGACCCTTCACGGTGTTTGCGCCGACCGATTCCGCCTTTAAGAAACTGCCGGCCGGCACCGTCGCCACGCTGGTGAAGCCCGAAAATAAGGACAAGCTGACCAAGATCCTGACCGCCCATGTCGTGGCCGGCAAGATCTCCGCCAAGGATATGATGACCAAGGCCAAGGCGATGGGTGGCAAGTATGAAATGAAGACCGTCAGCGGCGACACGCTGATCGCCGAGGTAAAAAAAGGCGCGCTTTATATCGTCGACGAATCCGGCGGCGCCGCCAAGGTAACGGTCGCCGACGTCAACCAGTCGAACGGCGTCATCCACGTCGTCAACAAGGTGCTGTTGCCGAAGTAACGGTTTTAGGCAACGGCGAATGACGGCGGGCTGCGACGGGCTTTCTCGGTCTGCCTTCCCCACCTCACGGCGAGGTGCCATTCTTTTGAAGCCGTCTTCGACACCACCGGGGTCCTGCTTGTCCTTCGCAGGGCCCCGTTTTTCGTTTCAGGGCGCCTTAGGCGACTGCGCTGCGGTCGACCTGATCGTGATCTGCCGCGGCACCAAGTGAACATCGAAGCCCAGCAGGGCTCGCTCATCGGGCGATTGGTGCTATAGGGCGGATCACGCCATCTAGAATGGCGGCTTTAATTTGCGCCACTCTCGACGGATCTCGCCATGGACGGACCCAACCCAGACATCAAACACCCGATCCCGATGCACACCCGCGTCGGCTTCCTCAAGCCCCTGGTCACCGCGCCGAATATCGAGATCGGCGAGTTCACCTACTATGACGATCCTGACGGACCGGACAAATTCGCCGAGCGATGCGTGCTGCATCATTATCCCTTCATCGGCGACAAGCTGATCATCGGCAAGTTCTGCGCCATCGCGGAGGGCGCGCGCTTCATCATGAACGGCGCCAACCATGCCATGTCCGGCTTTTCCACCTATCCGTTCAACATTTTCGGTCATGGCTGGGAGCAAGGCTTCGACCCGAAGACGTGGTCACAGGAACTGCGCGGCGACACGGTGGTCGGCAATGATGTATGGATCGGCATGGATGCGGTGATCATGCCCGGCGTGTCGGTCGGCAATGGCGCCATCGTGGCGGCGAAATCGGTGGTGACGCATGACGTGCCGGCCTATGCGATCGTCGCCGGCAATGCAGCAAAGGTGGTGAAGATGCGTTTCGACGACAGGACGGTGCGGCGGTTGCTGGCTGTGGCGTGGTGGAATTGGCCGGTGGACAAGATCGGCCGCAACCTCAACGCCATCCGGGGCGCCGATATTTCCAGGCTGGAGGCAGCAATTTGAACGCGCTGGGCAACACCGTCATCGGCACCGACCTGTTCACCAAGGGGTGGATCTTCATCCGCGGCGTGCCGGCGATGAAGTTCCTGCCGCCGGAGGGGCCGCCTGAGATCGCCTTTGCCGGCCGCTCCAATGTCGGCAAGTCGTCGCTGATCAATGCGCTCGTCGGCCATAACGGGCTGGCGCGCACCTCCAACACGCCGGGGCGCACGCAGGAGCTCAACTATTTCGTGCCGGGCGGGTTTTCCGGCGAAGGCACCGACCTGCCGCCAATGGCGCTGGTCGACATGCCGGGCTACGGCTATGCCAGCGCGCCGAAGGAAAAGGTGGACGATTGGACCAAGCTGGTCTTCGACTATCTCAAGGGCCGCGTGACGCTGAAGCGGGTCTATGTGCTGATCGATTCCCGCCATGGCATCAAAGCCAAGGACGACGAAGTGCTGTCGCTGCTCGACAAGGCGGCGGTGTCCTACCAGATCGTGCTGACCAAGACCGACAAGATCAAGGCCGCCGGCGTGCCGCAGCTGATCGAAGAGACATTACTGAAGATCAAGAAGCGGCCGGCGGCGTTTCCGTTCGTGCTCGCCACGTCGTCGGAAAAGGGCGAGGGTCTGGACGAACTGCGCGCGGCTATCGTGCTGGCGGCCAATGGCGGTTAAAAGCAACTCCGGGAAAAGTGTGAAGCGGTTTTCCGTCCGGAGTTGCGAAAAAAGACCTTTGGCTAACTAGGCCTTTGCCTTGGACTTCGCCTCGAGCGCGATCATCTGATGGCTTTCTTCCTCGGCAAGCTTTTCGGTGCCGTAGGACTTCAGGAACAGGCTGACGCCCGACCGCACGATGTGGTCGATTTCATCCTGGCTCGGCGCCGTGGTGCGGTAGGCGAAGATGCACTGGCGAAACAGGCCGGCGAGGCACAGTTCGGTGAATTGATAGGCGGCAAGATCGACATCATCGATCTTGAGCAGGCCGCGTTCGATGGCTGCATTGAGGAACTTGACCACCTTGTCGTGGCCGCGTTTGGGGCCACGTTCGTAAAACCGCGCGCCCATGTCCGGTATCCTGTCGGAGGCGCCGATCACGGTGCGTTGCGCCTGGATGACCTTGGCCGAGGTGATCTTCATCGACAGCACCTTGCCGAATTTCACCAGCGTCTGGCGCAGATCGTCGGCGCGGTCGAGCATGTCGTACATGTTCTTGAAGATGGTGCCGCGCTCTTCCTCGATCAGCGCCTCGAACAGCTCTTCCTTGTTGGCGAAGTAGACATAGATCGTGCCCTTGGAGACGCCGGCCTCGCGGGTAATGTCGTTCATCGACGCCGCTTCGAAGCCCTTGTCGATGAACACGCGCCGCGCGCCCTCAATGATCTGGCTGCGCTTGACCGGATCCTGGCCCGCCGCCGGGCGGCCGCGACGCGCACTATCCAGCACATCGCACCGATCATTTTCGACGTCGGGTAACGTGTCGGCCATTAAAGTCACACCTCGCGAAATAATTCGAACCGAGCGGTTCGATTGCTCTTGATATGGGCCTGCTTTAGCGCTATGTCAACGTTCGCATCGAACCGAACGGTTCAGTATAACACATTTTCCTTATGTAGCTACGGTAGCGAGATATCATGTCCTCGAACACGCCAACCACCGCCGAAGTCCGCCCCTTTCCCAACGCCAAGGTCTCGCCGGCTATCGAAGCGCCGGAAGCGCCCATCAAGCCTGCCGCCGAAGTTTTGGCCGAGGTGCCGGCCAAGAAGAAGCGGGAGGCTCGCTCGTTCATGCTGCCGATCATCGGCCTCGCTCTGCTCAGCGCCGGCGCCTGGTATGGCTATAATTACTGGACGGACGGCCGGTTCCTGATCTCGACCGACGACGCCTATGTCCAGGCCGACATGTCGTTCGTCTCGCCGAAGATTTCCGGCTATGTCGATCAAGTCAAGGTCTCGGAGAACCAGCAGGTCAAGGCCGGCGATCCGCTGCTGACGATCGACGACGGCGACTACAGAATAGCCGTTGCCCAGGCGGAGGCGCAGATCGCCACGCTGGCCAAGACGCTCGACCGTATCGACGCGCAGACGAAGGCGGCGCAAGCTTCGCTGCAACAGGCGCAGGCGCAGAAGGTCGCCGACCAGGCGGCAGCCGACAACGCCGCTCGCGCCCAGCAGCGCGCCGCGCAACTGGTCAAGACGCATGTCGGCACACAGGCGCAACTGGACGATGCCCAGACCGCTCTCGACCAGGCCAATGCAGCCCTCGTCGGCGCCGACGCGCAGATTGCAGCCGCACAGGCCAATATCGGCGTGTTCGAAGCGCAGCGCGCCGAATCGGCCAGCACGCTGGCTTCGCTGCGGCTGAACCGCGACAAGGCCGCGCGCGATCTGTCCTTCACCGTGCTCAAGGCGCCTTATGACGGCGTCGTCGGCAACCGCTCGGTCGAGCAGGGCGACCTCGTCAGCCCCGGCCAGAAGCTCGCCGTCGTGGTGCCGCTGGACAAGCTCTACATCGTTGCCAACTTCAAGGAGACGCAGCTGGCCAAGCTGGTGCCCGGCGAGAAGGTGCGGGTCTCGGTCGACGCCACGGACGGCCATGATTTCGAAGGCACGGTGTCGTCGCTGGCGCCGGCTTCGGGTGCGGTGTTCTCGCTGCTGCCGCCGGAAAATGCCACCGGCAACTTCACCAAGGTGGTGCAGCGCATCCCGGTTCGCATCGACGTGCCGGCCGATGTGCTGAAGGCAGGCAGGCTGCGCGCCGGCCTGAGCGTCGTCGTCGCCGTCGACAGCCGCACGGCTCCGGCCGCGGCGAACTGAGCGAAAGCCGGGAGCAATACCATGGCAACCGCAACCATAACAGCAGGAGCGGCGCCGGCGCCTGCCATGCCGGCGGTGCCGACGACCATCTCGACGCGCCGCCTCATCGCCTTCCTGGCGATGGTGTTCGGCATGTTCATGGCGATCCTCGACATCCAGATCGTCTCAGCCTCGCTGGCCGAGATCCAGGCCGGCCTCAGCGCCAGTTCCGATGAAATCCCATGGGTGCAGACCGCCTATCTGATCGCCGAAGTGGTGATGATCCCGCTGTCGGGCTTCCTCAGCCGGATGCTGTCGACGCGCGTGCTGTTTGCAGGCGCCGCGGCCGGCTTCACGGCGGCCAGCGCGCTGGCCGCGACCGCCACCAACATCGACCAGATGATCGTCTACCGAGCCATCCAGGGCTTTATCGGCGGCGGCATGATCCCGAGCGTTTTCGCCGCCGCCTTCACCATCTTCCCGCCGTCGCGCCGCGCCATGGTGTCGCCGATGATCGGCCTAGTGGCGACGCTGGCGCCGACCATCGGCCCGACCGTCGGCGGCTATATCAGCCATGCCATGTCGTGGCACTGGCTGTTCCTCATCAATGTCATTCCAGGCATTCTGGTGACGGTTACGACCTGGACCCTGATCGATTTTGACAAGCCCAATCTCGGCCTTTTCAGCAAGTTCGACTGGTGGGGCCTTGCCGGCATGGCGGCGTTTCTCGGCTGCATGGAATATGTGCTCGAGGAAGGTCCGAACCATGACTGGCTGCAGGAACAGGCCGTGTTCATCTGCGCCATCATCATGGTTGTCGGTGCGGCGCTGTTCTTCTGGCGTGCCTTTACCGCCGAGGAGCCTATCGTCGATCTCAGGGCCTTCACCAACGTCAATTTCGCCTTCGGTTCGCTGTTCTCCTTCGTCATCGGCATCGGCCTGTACGGTCTGACCTATCTCTACCCGGTGTTCCTCGGACGCATCCGCGGCTACGATTCCTTGATGATCGGCGAAGCCCTGTTCGTCAGCGGCCTGGCGATGTTCGTCACTGCGCCGATTTCCGGCATCCTGTCGAGCAAGATGGATTTGCGCATCATGATGATGATCGGGCTGTTCGGTTTCGCTGCCGGCACATGGTGGATGACGCATCTGACCGCCGACTGGGATTTCTGGGAATTGCTGATCCCGCAGATCCTGCGCGGCAGCTCGATGATGCTGTGCATGGTGCCGATCAACAACATTGCGCTCGGCACCTTGCCGCCGGACCGGCTGAAGAACGCGTCGGGCCTGTTCAACCTGACCCGCAACCTCGGCGGTGCGGTCGGCCTTGCCGTCATCAACACCGTGCTGATCGATCGCAGCGCCTTCCACTACGCCAGGCTGGCCGAGCATGTGGAATGGGGCAGTGCGGCGGCGCAGGCCAAGCTGCAGAACATGACGCTCGACTTCCACCAGACTCCCGGCCTCGACGCCACCAAGGCGGCGATCTCCAAACTGTCGGGCATGGTCCAGCAGCAGGCGTCGCTGCTGTCGTTCATGGATGTGTTCACCATGCTGACCGTGCTGTTCGCGACCATGGCGGTCTTCACCCTGGTCATCGCCAAGCCGGCGCCGCCCGCGGGCAGCGGTGGCGGAGGCCATTGAGCGCGCCGGATCCCCCGCCTGGCGCCCTCATGTGTGACCCCGGAAATCACCCCCGATTTCCGGGGTCACGCTTAAGCATCGATCGTTGTCAAGCTCCTTGGTCGAACACCCGGCGCGCTATGCTGCGGCAGGCGGCCCAAACCATTTGGTCAGCGAGTCGGTTAGCCCGGCTGCTTCAGGGCCGCCGACCCAGGCCACATAACCGTCAGGCCGGACCAGCACTGCGCGTGGGGCTTCGACTGCCCCCAGCACCGGAAGCTCCCATGCGCCATCGTAGCTGGCGTCGACCAGCTGAATCCGCTCCACCCACTGGCCGATACCAAAAGCGCCGGGCTCACCAAGATTAAGCAGCAGCGGCCGAGCGTCATGCAGCAGGGCGAAAACCGGCAGCGGACCGGCAGAGGTGACGAGGTCGAGATCCGGCATGCGACGCCCCAGCAGCGGATGCCCCTCGCCAAGATCGTAGTGGATGTCCAGGCCGGACAACATGCCGGCAAAACACTTGCGCGGTTCTTCCATGCCGAGAAGTTCCGACACTGTATCGCGCAGCGCCTTGGTGCGCTCGTCTTCGCGACGGAGCACGACCGACGCCATGGTGTTTTTCATCACACGCGCGGCAATCGGGTGGCGCTCTGCCTGGTAGCTGTCGAGCAGGCTTTCGGGCGCAGTTTTCCTGACCACCTGGGCAAGTTTCCAGCCCAGATTGACCGCATCCTGCACGCCGGTCTGCAGCCCCTGTCCACCGTCCGGTGGATGCACGTGCGCGGCGTCGCCTGCCAGCAGCACCCGCCGCTTGCGGTATGCGGCTGCCTGCCGGGTCATGTCGGTGAAGCGGGCCAGCGATGTTGGATTGTGGACGCCATAATCGGTGCCGTAGACGGCAATGAGCGCCTCGCTGAGATCGCGCAAAGTTGGCTCGCCGCCAGCCCCGACCTCGCGCTCGGTCACCAGCACCCGTACCGTACCGTCTTCCAGTCTGCTGAGGCCGTGAATTCCGATGGCATCGCGGTGGATACCCCATTGCGGCTCTTCTGTTACCTCGATCTCGGCGATCAAATTGCTGGTTGTCGGCTCGGAACCGGGGAACTCGATGCCCCCCGCCTTGCGCACGAGGCTTCTGCCGCCGTCGCAGCCGACAAGATAATCGGCACGAAGCGACCCGCCATCTGTCAGCGCGACATCGACGCCGCCTGCATCCTGCACGAAGCCTGTCACCTCGCGGCCACGGTAGACCGTGACGCCAAGTTCATCGACCCAGCAGGCAAGGATGCGCTCTATGTGCTTTTGCCACAGCGCCAGCCCGTAATTGTGGCGGGTGGGGAAGTCGCTGATATCAAGCGAAACGCCGGCGAAGCCTGCGACCTGTGCGGTCTGGCCTTGCGACAGGAACCGATCGGCAATGCCGCACTGGTCGAAGATCTCGATGGTGCGCGAATGCAGGCCGCCCGAGCGCGCGCCGGCGAGGTCCTGGTTCTCGCGCCGCTCGACGATGGCCACATCGATGCCGGCCAGGGAAAGCTCGCCGGCCAGCATCAACCCGGTCGGGCCGCCGCCGGCGATCACCACGGAATGGGATATTCGCGGCCGGTCCGCATCAACACCGTCGGTCGATTTGGCGGTCGATTTGGGCTCGCCGTCGCGAGCCCGTGCTTTGGTTGGTTGCATAGGTTCTGGCCCTCTCGTTAGGGCTGCGGAATCTACGCATAAAAAGCCGTCTGCCAATTCTTGAAGTTGACTGTTTTCGCCCCATTTCAGGAGATACGAGGCGGTCGTCACACCGGCTCCAAATCCCCCACCCCGCTAAAAGACGCCGAACGGTCAGGCAGTGGCCGGCTTGAAGCTGAGCGCAACGCCGTTGATGCAATGGCGCAGGCCGGTGGGTGCGGGACCGTCATCGAAGACATGGCCGAGATGACCGCCGCAGCGGCGGCAATGGACCTCGGTGCGGGTCATGCCCAGCGAACGGTCCTCGGTCTTGCCGACGGCGTTGGCAATCTCCTGCCAGAAGCTCGGCCAGCCGGTGCCGGACTCGAACTTGGTGTCTGAGGGGTAGACCGGCAGGTCGCAACCGGCGCAGGCGAAAATGCCCTTGCGATGCTCGTTCAGCAGCGGGCTGGTGCCGGGATACTCGGTGCCTTCCTTGCGCAGCACGTTGAAGGCTTCGTCGGACAGGATGGCGTGCCATTCGGCGTCGGTCTTGGTGACCTCGAAGGTTTCGGCAGCCTTAGCGGGCCCGCCCATGCGCAACGTTGCCGCCGCGCCGGCCACGGCAGCGATGGCGGCGCCGCTCAAAAGCAAATCTCGACGGTTCATGACAGAAATCCTCCTGCGGGTTGTTTTGCCAAATTTGGCCGCCACTGGAAAATCAAAAGCCGGTGACGGTTGTCCTGCAAACGAACGCTCCACACCGGCTCCGCGCTTGTTGCGGACGGGATGGAGCGCTCGGTCGTTTGCTCGGCCCACGGGGGCGGGGCCGCGCAATCTGCAGGAGCTTACCGCCTGTTCGTCGGCGGCAGGGGCTTTGTTACATCTTCGGCAGCAGGACCTTGTCGATGACGTGGATGACGCCGTTCGACTGCTCGACATCGGCGATCGTGACATTGGCGACATTGCCGTTCTCGTCGGCTACGGTGACCTTGCCGCCATCGGCCTTGAGCGACAGCTCGCAGCCGCCGACCGTCTTGACCTTGTGGGTGCCGCCATCGGCCTTGGCCATCGAGGCGACATCGGCGCCCATCGCCTTGGCGCCGATGACATGGCAGGTCAGGATCTTGGTGAGCTTGTCCTTGTTCTCGGGCTTGAGCAGCGACTCGACCGTGCCAGCCGGAAGCGCGGCGAACGCCTCATTGGTCGGCGCGAACACGGTGAACGGGCCGGCGCCCTGCAGTGTCTCGACCAGGCCGGCAGCCTTGGCGGCGGCGACCAGTGTCGTGTGATCCTTCGAATTGACGGCGTTCTCGACGATGTTCTTGTTGGCGTACATGGCGGCGCCGCCAACCATCGGATTCTCGGCATAGGCGATTGTTGCGAGGGCGGAGACGGCAATGGTACCGGCGAGCAAAAGGGTGGCGATTCTACGCATAGTGTTCGAACTCCTCGGGGTTATTGTTCCTCTTTCGGGAACATGAGGAGATACGGAATAGAACTGCCTGAGTTTCCGCGCGCCGGGAAAAATTTATCCTTTATTTTGTCGGCGAATTATCTCCGGAGATCGAATCTCTAATCTCCAGCAGCGTATCCAAAACGAAAACAGCGGAAGATCTACTTCCGCTGCCTTCATTATCACGTCATGGTTTTACGATCTATCAGATGCCCTTCAGGTCGCCCGCGGCAACGACCGGTCCGGTCGGCTGTCCGGTCGTCGAACCGCCCGTCGGCTCGACGCTGACGGCGAGCACGGCGCCTTGCGCCAGCTTCTGCTGCACTGCCGGGGTAACCGGAATGTGCGTGACCTGGCCGGCGGGAATGACGCCCATCGAGACCGGCGCATTCTTGCCTTCGATCATCCACAGTTCGAAGTCCTTGCCGGCGGCGCGTTCGCCCGAAACCAGCGACAGGCCGACATCGCGGCGGGATGCGTCGTAGACGACGAGGTATTTGACATCGCTGCCTTCGGCGGCCAGCGAGGCGACGAGGCGCTCCTGTGGCACGACGACCGGCGACCTGACGTAAGGCACGGCGACATAGAGCACCAAGGCCGCGAGAGCCGCTGCGGTGAGGCCGCGCCAGAAGGCAAGGCTGGACCAGAGACTGCCGCTCGGCGCCGTCATCGACGCCGCGGTGGAGGAGAACAGCCGGCGATCGATAGTCGGCTTGACCGTGGCCGGCGGCTCTACCTCAGCATAAGCGGCAGCGATCGGCGAGAGGTTCACTTCCCAGGAATCGACGAGACGGGCAAAGCCGGTCTCCGCGTCGATGCGTCCGGAGGCTATCTGGCGCTCATCCGCCGGCAGCACGCCGAGAACGTATTCGGCTGCGAGCAGGTCGTCGCCTCCACGTTCCGGTCCATTTTCTTCTGCCAGGGTCATCTTTCCAGACATTCTCTAAGTTTCAACAGGCTGCGGCGCAGCCATGTCCGCATCGTGTTGAGCGGAACCTTGTGACGTTCCGCGAGCTCGGCGTAACTTTCGCCGTTCAAATACGCACCCCGAACGGCTTGCGCCCGGTCTTGTTCCAACTCTTCAAGGCACTGATAGATGCGCTCGGATTCACCGCCCGCAACAACCATAGCCTCTGGCCCGGGACCGGGGTCAGCCACGTCGAGCGCGGCATCGATATCGGCAGCAGGCTTGCGTCGCGACCGGATGCGATCAATCGCATGATTGCGTGCTATGGCCACCAGCCAGGAGATTGGGCTGAGATCAGAAACAGCGAAACGATCCGCCTTCGTCCACACTTTGACGAAGACCTCTTGCAGCGCTTCTTCCGCATCTCCGCGATCCTTCAATACACGAAGGCACACGCCGAAAAGTTTCGCACTGGTTTGCCGGTAAAGCAGATCGAACGCAGTCCGATCCTTCATCGAGGTCCGGACAATCAGGGTGGAGATATCCTGCGGCGTCATACGGACAAGCTAAGCGATCACAATTTATTTGCAAAGGCAGAAATGTTGTTGTCCACGCAATCGATGTCCGCGCCCGATCGCCAGTAATCGCCGGTCGGTTGCCAAGGAAATCGGCTGTCGTTAGCCTCCCGCAGATAGGGGAACAGCAATGTCGGCCGAACGGATGCTGTGGGAGAACGATGCGACCGGCTTGGCAGAGCTGTTGCACAGAGGCGAGATCTCGCCGCCGGACGTTGTCGATGCTGCGATCGCGCGCGCCGAGGCAACCCGATCATTGCGCATCCGCCGCTTGCCTGCGCGCCATGGACCCGAAGGGGGCCGACGAGCTCATCGAAACCTGCTCGAAAAATTGCATCTGACCCGTGCCTTGGAGATCAGATCCCTGTTTGGGCGATTGATGGACAAGAGCCTGTGGTTCACCACTGGCCGGCGATCCAGAATGGCCTGCCGCTCGACATCCAGGGCGTCGGCCGCCCCGGCGACGAGCAGACGGTTTTGTCGCTCGCCGCGCACATGGAGAAGATTTCCGGGTGGCTGACGCGGCGGGCGCCGCTCAAGGTGCCGGCCTGATCCGGCAGATTTCATCATCGTGATAGCAAAGCTGTTTGCGGCCTGGGCCAATTCCCGCTAAGACGCCGCCGTCCTTACCCACATCCAGGGAACCATGCCGATGACGGAGATCACCGCCACCGCCGAAATGCAGGCCGCCCTGCTCTCGCGGGCCCTGCCCTATATGCAGCGCTACGAGCACAAGACGGTGGTGGTGAAATATGGCGGTCATGCCATGGGCGATATCGAGCTCGGCAAGGCTTTCGCCCGTGACATCGCGCTGCTGAAGCAGTCCGGCGTCAACCCGATCGTCGTCCATGGCGGCGGGCCGCAGATCGGCGCCATGCTGGCCAAGATGGGCATCGAATCCAAGTTCGAAGGCGGACTGCGCGTCACGGATCAGAAGACGGTCGAAATCGTCGAGATGGTGCTGGCCGGTTCGATCAACAAGGAGATCGTCGCGCTGATCAACGCCGAGGGCGAATGGGCGATCGGCCTGTGCGGCAAGGACGGCAACATGGTGTTCGCCGAAAAGGCGCGCAAGACCATGATCGACCCGGATTCCAACATCGAGCGTGTGCTCGATCTCGGTTTCGTCGGCGAACCGGTCGAAGTCGACCGCACCCTGCTCGACCTGCTGGCGCGCTCCGAAATGATCCCGGTGCTGGCGCCGGTGGCGCCCGGCCGCGATGGCCATACCTACAACATCAATGCCGACACCTTCGCCGGCGCCATCGCCGGCGCCTGCCAGGCGACGCGCCTTTTGTTCCTGACCGACGTGCCCGGCGTGCTCGACAAGAACAAGAAGCTGATCGACGAGCTGACGGTGGCCGAAGCCAAGGCGCTGATCAAGGACGGCACGGTGTCGGGCGGCATGATCCCCAAAGTCGAGACCTGCATCGAGGCGATCGAGCGCGGCGTCGAAGGCGTCGTCATCCTCAACGGCAAGACGCCGCATGCGGTGCTTCTGGAACTGTTCACCGAACACGGCGCCGGCACGCTAATCGTGCCCTGATCGGCAACTGGCTTGGCGGCCAGTTGGTCGGCTGGCAGCCCTTAGGCAGGCTGGGGCAGGCGCGCGATGACCTTTATCTCGAAGTCGAAGCCGGCTAACCAGTTGACGCCGACCGCCGTCCAATTGGTGTAGGGCGGTTCACCGAACACCTTCAGCCGAACGGCATCGATCACGGGCCATTGCGTTGCCGGATCGGTGTGGAAGGTGGTCACGTCGACTATATCGTCGAACGTGGCGCCCGCTGCTTTCAGCACTGCCGCGAGATTGTCGAAGGCAAGCTGGACCTGCTTTTCGAAGACAGGTTCGGGCGACCCGTCCTCGCGGCTGCCGACCTGGCCCGAGACAAACAAAAGATCGCCCGATCGGATTGCAGCAGAATAGCGATTGATCTCGTAGAGAGCCTGCCTGCCGGCAGGAAAGATCGCGTCACGTTTGGTCATTTTCACTCCATTGTCCGGGGCACTCACATACGTCCCGTATGCATGAGGTGGGTACATACGCTGCGTATGTCAATACGCATACGGTACGTATCTATGAATGGCAGCGAGCCGGTCAGGTGCCGGCCGAGATCGCGACAGCCGCTTCGGCCGGCTTGCGCGACGGGCGCATGACGAGCATGGATTCCTCATCGGCATCCTGCGGAGCGCCCCAGAACTCAGCCAGCGTCGGACCATCCTTGAGGCGGCGGTCGCGGGCCAGGAAACCCCAGACCTCGCGGAACCACACGCGGCGGCCCATTTGGGTGTACCAGCGCATCGAATGGCGCTGTTCGGGATCGGGGTGGAAGAGAATGCGCGCCAGCGCCTTCGGCCGCGACTGCACCGCGACCTCGATCAGCTTGACCGAGAAGAACAGCATCCACGGTTTCAGCCGGGTCATCTGCAGCACCTGGTGCTTGTAGTCCCACAGCCGGGCATCCGTCTGGATCACCTTGCGGTCCTTGGCGATGCGGAAGAACGGCGTCCAGCGGTGCGGCGTGACATAGAGCGCCTGGATCTGGTCGGGGTCGTAGGCAAGCAGCTGGCGAAAGCCGCGCCACAGATCGCGAAAGGTCTCATCCTCGAACCCCGCCACCCAGGTCGCCATGGACAGTATGCCATGCTGGCGGAGCAGCCGGATCGCCTCGCGGTCGGATGAGGTGCTGCCGCCCTTGCGGATCAGTTGAAGCGTCTGCTGGTCGGTGTTTTCCATGCCGAGCAGCCAGCGGATGACGCCGGCCTTGCGATAGAGGTGCAGGATGTCGGCATCGCGCACGATGTCGTCGGCCCGGGTCGAGCCGACGATCAGCACCGGCACGTTCTCGGCGATCAGCGCATCGAGAAAGGCGCGCCAAACCTTCTTCGATACGGTCGGGTTTTCGTCGGCGAGGTTGATCAGTTCGACGCCGTGCTGGCGGTGCAGCCAGGCAATCTCCTGCGCAAATTTTTTGGGGTCGCGGTGCCGCCAGCGGGTCCAGAAACCGCGCTGGCCGCAATAGTTGCACAGATGCGGGCAGCCCCGCGAAAACTGCATGACCACGGCGCGCTTGCCGCCCCAATAGCTGTAGCGGCGGTGATCGATCAGCTCCCAGCTGACGCGGTACTCGTCCAGATTGGCAGTGGTCCCGGCCGGCCGCGTCGCGAAGGGGCGGCCGAGATCGTCGCGATAGGCGATACCCGCGACATCGCCCAGCGGCCGGCGATTGTCCAGTGCCACGACCAGGGCAAGGATGGTTGCCTCGCCCTCGCCGCGCACGATGAAGTCGAAGACATCGCTCGCCGCCAATATGTCGCGCCAGTGATAGGTCGGGAACACGCCGCCATAGATCACCAGCGTCGCCGGCTCGAGCGCCTTGACCATGCGGGCGATCGCGAGCGCGGTGGGATGCGCCGAGGTCGAGCCGGAGTGGCCGATCAGGATGCAATCGGGCTGGCCGCTGAGCGCATCGCGCACCAGAGTTTCCAACGGCATCGGCCCGAATTCGGCATCGACCAGCCGGACTTTATGGCCGGCGTCGATAAGCGGGCCGCCCAGTGCCAGCAGGCCGAGCGGTGGCAGATGGTCATCGGGCACGCGGCTGCCGATGGCTGTGTGCGGCGGATTGATCAGCACGATGTTCATGACGGACCTTTGAGCGACGGTCCGCATGGCGTAGCCGGCGTTTCAGTTTCGCAGTTGGGCTCCGTTCAGCAGTTTGCGTGCAGCTTTTCCGCAGAAATGGCGGTGCGTGTCCTACCGCCTGAGGTGGGCGAGCGGCACGTGGCCCGGGCCCTTGATGTTCTGCAGCACCAGCTGGGTGTGAACGTCGCGCACGCCGGCAAGGCGCATCAGGCGGTGCATGACGAAGGCGTTGAGTTCGTCGACCGACGGCACCATGACGTGCAGCAGGAAATCGTGGTCGCCGGTCATCGTCCAGCATGACGACACTTCGTCCATGCGTTGCACGGCGGCGATGAAGGTTTCGGGCGAACCGTCGCTGTGGCTGGTGAGCCGCACCTGGATGAACACCTCGACCATCAGGCCGACGGCGCGGCGGTTGAGCACGGCGGCAAAGCCCTTGATGATGCCGGCCTCCTGCAGCGCCTCGAAGCGGCGGGCGCAAGGCGTCGTCGACAGGCCGATCTCCTGCGCCAGTTCGGACACGGGCTTGCGTCCATCGCGCTGAAGCACATCCAGCATCTTGATCTCGAAATCGTCGAACTGAGGCATTTTCACTCTCTTTCAGCTTCTGCTTGGTGATTTTTACCTCAAATCATGGACCCAAGCCATCATCAAAGCTGAATTGCCTCGCCGGCCGCCGCTAGACTCTGCGGACAGATTCAAGTGTCACGATCAGGGGAGAAGAACCATGACGACGATGAGCGTTGCCGAATATGCCCGTGATTGCGCGGCGCAAGGCCTGCGTGGCGACTATTCAGTGTGCCGTTCCGATTTCACCGTGGCGCAGGGCTATGATTACAGCGCCGACGAACAGGCGGTGTGGCGCACGCTGTGCGACCGGCAGACCAAGCTGACGCAGAAGCTGGCGCACCATTCCTATCTCGATGGCGTCGCCGCACTCGGCCTGCTCGACAAGATCCCGGATTTCGGCGCGGTCTCAGACAGGCTGCGCAAGCTGACCGGCTGGGAAATCGTCGCCGTGCCTGGCCTCATCCCGGCCGCGCCCTTCTTCGACCATCTCGCCAACCGGCGCTTTCCGGTGACCAACTGGCTGCGCACCAAGGACGAGCTCGACTACATCGTCGAACCCGACATGTTCCACGACTTCTTCGGCCATGTGCCCATCCTGACACAGCCGGTGTTTGCCGACTTCATGCAGATGTATGGCGAAAAGGCCGAGAGCGTGATTGCGCTGGGCGGTGACGAGATGATCACCCGGCTCTACTGGTACACCGCCGAATACGGGCTGATACAGGAGGAGGGCCAGAAGCTGAAAGCTTTCGGCGCCGGGCTGATGTCGTCGTTCACCGAATTGCAGTTCGCCGTCGCGAGCCCGGACGCGCACCACGTGCCCTTCGACCTCGAAACGGTAATGCGCACCGGTTACGAGATCGACAAGTTCCAGCGCGCTTATTTCGTGCTGCCGTCCTTCGACGTGCTGCGCGATGCGTTCCGGACCGCCGATTTCAAGGCGATCGTTGCCCGCCGCAAGGGGCAGCCGACCCTGGATCCAGCGACGGTTTAGCAAATCCTGAAGGGTTTGCGCGGCACCTATCCCCACCCTTAATCCTCCCCACAAGGGGGAGGGAGATCTCGTTGGCGCTGATTTCCGAGGGTTTCGACACCAAGGCATGGGTAGCGCCGGCAGCAATCCTGTCGCGCCGTTCGCTTTTTTGACATCAGACGGTAATGACTTCGTCACACCGTGGATGACTTCGTCACACCGTGATTACTTTGGTCAGATGGTCGCCTAGCCGGCAGGCAAGTGCGGTGATTGTCGTCGTCGGGTTGCATTCGCCCGACGTGCAGAACACCGACGAGCCGCCGACATAGAGATTGTCCATGCCGTGCACCTTGCAGTTGGCGTCGACCACGCTCTTGGTGATATCGGTGCCCATGCGCGTGCCGCCCATGTGGTGGTGGCCGGCCAGTTCCTCATCCGTCGGGTAGTCCTCGCCATTGGTCAGCCAGTCCATGATGCGGACGCGGCCGAGGTCCTTCTCGATCAGCGTCGTTCCGAACAGCTTGAGCCCCTCGAGGATGGTGCGGCGCTCCAACGGCGACTTCTTCCAGTGCAGCTCGATGCGCGGCACGCCGGCACGGTCGACATCGGTCTTCGACAATTCGATATGGTTCGAGGCCAGCGGCGCCTGTTCCCAGGCGACGTAGAGCTGGGCGGCGCAGCGCAGGTTCTGGCTGAGCTGGTAGGCGACCCATTCGGCGGCCTCGGGCGCGGTGCAGGCGAGGTCGGCAATCAGGCTCTTGACGCCGGCATAGGGCGTCTCGATCAGGCGTATGCCGAAATTCATGATCTGCAGCCGCTCCATGGCGGCGAGCGTCGGCGAGAAGAACGCCTCGTTGACGGCATCAACCTCGAACTCCCTGTAATCGGCCAGGATGGCATTGCCGCCCTCGAAGGTCGGGTGCTCCATCCAGTAGCGGCCAAGTGCCGTGGCGTTCGGCACCACGCCGCCATTCGAGCGCTGGTTCGACCATAGAAGCAGCCGCGAATTCTCCAGCCCGCCGGCGCAGACGATGAAACAATCGGCGCTGAAGGCGCCGGCATCCTTGCCGTTCGACCACAGCCTGGCGCCGGTCACTCGCTTGCCGTCCCCGGCAAGTTCGGTGGCATAGGTGTTGAGCACGAGCGCTATGTTCTTGCTCTTGTCGAGCTCGTCGGAGAATTTCTCGCCAAAGCGCACGGCCGGGCTCTTGATCAGCTGCACCCAGCGTATGTCGTCTGAAATCGGCACATCGGGCTTGAAGTCGGGAAGCTCGAGTATGTCGTGCACCTCGGACAGATAGGGCTCGATGTCGGTCCGGGCGATTGGCCAGCCGGTGTCCGGCGCCCATGCCTTGGGCTCAAAGTCCTGCTTGTCGAGCACGCGGCACCAGCCGGCCCAGTGGTTCGACGACCCGCCCATGAAGCGCAGCCGGGTGATGTCGAGATCGAAATATTGATCGCCGACCGTGAAGCCGCGGTAGAAATCCTGCGACTCGTCGCTGAATTCGCGTGCGCCGGCCTCCAGCACCACGACCGGAATGCCGGCGGCGCCGAGCTTTCTGGCAATGGTGGTGCCGGCCGGCCCGGAGCCGAGAATGCAGACCTTGGGCTTGAAATCCGAGGCTCGAAACGCCTCATAGCAGTCGAAGATCATGCCAGGTCGCTCCGCTTCAGGATCCAGCCATTGACCACGACGATCTCGTCGGGATCGGCCGGGGGGCGGTCGCTGTCAGGCAGCTTGCGAAAAAGCTGTAGCGCCGGCATCGCAATCAGCGCCTGCACGATGGTGCGGCGCGACATTTTCCTGATGAACAAACTCATGACACGTCTCTGGATGGGGGCTTCGATCCACGCATGGCGTTCCCTGAACGGCACACGTACCGGCCAGACATGCCATTCCCGTGCCAAGCCTTGCCTGTAAACGAGTTACAACCCGGTAAACGGCGCAGTTGCGTGGAAACAATGTTGGCGAACCGTTAACAGCCCCACCACCAACACCTCACGCAGCTTCGGAAATGTCCCGGTCGAGGATCGACAAATTGCGGCCGCGGTGCTTGGCCTCGTAGAGCCGGCGGTCGGCGGCGCGCATCAGGTCCGAGACATCGGCATCTTGCGCACAGGTGATGCCGCCGATCGAGACGGTCAACGGCACCGTGCGCTCGTCGACCGGACGAAAGCGGACCAGCTCGACTTCACGGCGGATGCGCTCGGCCACGCGCCGGGCTTCGGCTTCCGTAGCGCCGACCAGGAAGGCGCCGAACTCCTCACCGCCAATGCGGCCGAGCACGTCGCCGCTGCGGACGCCGCGCTCGATGGCGCTGGCGATCAACACCAGTGCGTCATCGCCGGTCAGATGGCCGAAACTGTCGTTGATCGCCTTGAAATGGTCGGCGTCGATGATCAGCAGCGCGCCGCGATCGGATTTGCGCCGCGAGCCGTCCAACGCGGCAAAGAAGCTCTCGCGGTTGAGCATGCCGGTCATGTCGTCGCGGCTCGCCTTCGCCGACAGGCGCCGATGCGCGGCGGCGAGCTGGGCATGCGCGCGGGCGAGATCGCGATGCGCGTTTTTCAGTCGGTCGCTCTGCCAGAAGGTGCTGGCGCAGGCGATCCAGGCGAGCGCCAGCGGGCACACCGTCGATGTCAGCCAGACAGTGCGGTCGACCGGAAAACCCATGGCGGGAACGATGATCAGCGTCAGCAAAAGCGAGATGGCTACCGAGCCGAATGCGACCGCGGCGGACTTTAAGACTATGCGACTCATCGCTGGCTCCCACTGAACCGTCTCTGTGCCAGCAAGCCCTGAAGGCCACCTTTCCGTGATGGCTAAAATTTGAATGGTGAGCCCATTTTTACAACTCTAGATGCACATAGGTTGTGGATAAGCTCTACATCAGAAAGGGGTTCGAACGGCAGATATTTCATGCCATAAGGACGCCATGACCACGCTGCCCGATCCCGCCCGCTTCGCCCATGTCACCGACTGGGTGTTCGACCTCGACAACACGCTTTATCCGCACCATTCGAATCTGTTTTCGCAGATCGACGTCAAGATGACGGCCTATGTCGGAGAACTGCTCACGCTGCCGCGCGAGGAAGCGCGCAAGCTGCAGAAGGAACTCTATCTCGAATATGGCACGACGCTGAACGGGCTGATGACGCGCCACGGCATCGACCCCGACGATTTTCTCGAAAAGGTGCACGACATCGACTATTCGTGGCTGGTGCCGGATCCGGTGCTGGGCACCGCCATCCGCCAGCTGCCCGGCCGCAAGTTCATCTTCACCAATGGCGACCGCAGGCACGCCGAGCGCACCGCGCGCCAGCTCGGCATACTCGACCATTTCGACGACATTTTCGATATCGTCGCCGCCGGGCTGACGCCGAAGCCGTCGCGGCAGACCTATGAGAAGTTTGCCGAACTGCACGCCGTCACCGGACACAATGCGGTGATGTTCGAGGATCTCGCCCGCAACCTCGAGGTGCCGAAATCACTGGGCATGACCACGGTGCTGGTGGTGCCGCGCAATTTCGAGCCGACCTTTGCCGAGATCTGGGAACGCGATCCGGCCAATGAGGACGACGTCGATTTCGTCACCGACGATCTCGCGACGTTTCTGACGGGGATAGTGGAGGGGGTAGAGGAATTGAGGAGCTGAAGAATTGAAGAACTGGTGAAAGGGAGACCGATCCGGACCTCCTTTTCCTCAATTCTTCAGTTCTTCAATTCCCGGTTCCCCTACTCCCCCAACTTGTAGAAGCGGCTGATGATCCCCCAGGCCTCGTCGGCGGTGTCGACAAAGTCGATGATATCCTGGTCGCCGGGCGTGATGGTGCCTTGTTCGGCCAGGAAATCGAGGTCGATCGCGCGCTGCCAGAACGCCTTGCCGAACAGGATCACCGGCACGCGCTCCATGCGGCCGGTCTGGATCAGCGTCAGCGTCTCGAAGAATTCGTCCATGGTGCCGAAGCCGCCCGGAAACACCGCGACGGCCTTGGCGCGCATGACGAAATGCATCTTGCGGATGGCGAAATAGTGGAAGTTGAAGCACAGCTCCGGGGTCACATAGGCGTTCGGCGCCTGCTCGTGCGGCAGGACGATGTTGAGGCCGATCGACGGCGCGCCGACATCGTCGGCGCCGCGATTTCCCGCCTCCATGACGCCTGGACCGCCGCCGGTGACGACGACGAATTCGCGGTAGTAGGACGTGGCCGATTGCTGTGAGCAGAGGCGGGCGAATTTGCGCGCCTCCTCGTAATATTTGCTGTTTTCCTCGAGGTTTTTCTTCTGCGTCTCGTTCTTGGCGGCCCAGGCCTCGCCGCCGGGCTCGGGAATACGCGCGCCGCCGAACAGGATCACCGTCGAGCGGATGCCGCGCTCGGCCAGGATCATTTCGGGCTTCAAGAGCTCAAGCTGCAAGCGCACAGCGCGCAATTCCCGGCGCGTCATGAAGTCGGGATCGTTCCAGGCCAGCCGGTAGGTTTCGGCGCGCGTCTGCGGCGTGTCGGGAACGCTTTTCGAGCGCTCGAGATCCTCGTCCGAATGCGGCAGCGGCGTCCATCCCGCCTTTTCCATAGGAGTCATATGCTTTCTACCCGTCCCAACAGTTCACTTGCGCCGTCCCATGGCGCACGCGCGATTGACCCCCAATACGCCTTAACATAGGGTCCGCGCGACTTTCAAAACAAGGTTAAGGCCGACGGCCTTAACAGCGTGGTAACGGAGCGAATTCATGTCGAAGCCTGATCTGGCCAGCCTCGAAAAGACGATCGAGAAGGCCTTCGAGGAGCGCGACACGATTTCGACCGCGACCCGCGGCGAAACGCGCGACGCCATCCAGTCCTCACTCGACCTGCTCGACCGTGGCACCGTGCGCGTTGCCGAGCGCCAGCCCGATGGCAAATGGCATGTCAACCAATGGCTGAAGAAGGCGGTGCTGCTCTCGTTCCGGCTCTATCCGATGGAGATCATCAAGGGCGGCCCCGGCCAGGCGGTCTGGTGGGACAAGGTGGCGTCGAAGTTCGACGGCTGGAGCGCGGTCGATTTCGAGAAGGCAGGCTTCCGCGCCGTGCCGTCTTCGATCGTGCGCCGCTCGGCCTATGTCGCGCCGGGCGCGGTGCTGATGCCGTCCTTCGTCAATGTCGGCGCCTATGTCGATAGCGGCACCATGGTCGACACCTGGGCCTCGGTCGGCTCCTGCGCCCAGATCGGCAAGAATGTGCACCTCTCGGGCGGCGTAGGCATCGGCGGGGTGCTGGAGCCGATGCAGGCCGGCCCGACCATCATCGAGGACAATTGCTTCATCGGCGCGCGCTCCGAAGTGGTCGAGGGCTGCATCGTGCGCGAAGGCTCGGTGCTCGGAATGGGTGTGTTCATCGGCCAGTCGACCAAGATCGTCGACCGCGCCACCGGCGAAGTGTTTTATGGCGAGGTGCCGCCGAATTCGGTCGTCGTCGCCGGCTCGATGCCGGGCAAGGCCTTTCCGAACAACGAGCCGGGCCCTGGCCTCTACTGCGCCGTCATCGTCAAGCGCGTCGATGCCAAGACCCGGTCGAAAACCTCGATCAACGAACTGCTGCGTGATTGATCCTGTCCGAGCAACCAGAGCGCTCCAGATTGCCCAACACACCACCACTTCCCTGGCTTTTCTTCAGCCTCTCAGGGCGCGTCAGCCCAAGTGCCTACGTGCTCGCCGGGCTGCTGCTGGTGCTTGCACAGTTTTTCCCGCTCTACCAGTTGTCGAGACTGGAACCCGGCACCGCAACCAGCCAGAACTGGGCACTTGTGTTCTGGGTCGTTTTGCTCATCTCGACATGGTCGAGCTTTGCGGTAACCGCAAAGCGGTTTCATGATTTCGGCAAGCCGACTTATTACGCGTTGATCTCTCTTGTCATCGGCCCCATTCTTCTCATCGTTCTAGCGTGTTTCCGGGGTGACCCCGGTCCGAACCGCTACGGCAAACGCAGCAACGCGCCGGCTGAACCATGAGCGCCGACCGGATATCTCGCCATGCGCTACCGCACGCTTGATCCGAAACTGATCATCGACACCGCCGAGCGGCTGGAAGAGCGCGTCGCCGAGCGTTTTCCCGATGCCGGCCTGCGCGGCGTCGCCGCCGAACTGGTGTCGCTGTCGCGCGACCTGGCCAAGGCGGCGCAGGCGCTGGAAGCGCCGATCTGGTGGCTGCGCGGCGCCATCGTCGCCGCTGTTGCCGCCGGCGCGCTGACCTTCCTATTCGTCGGCACCATCCTGCCGCTCATCCATATCTCGCAGGCCGACGATGCGGTGCAGTCGGTGCAAGGCATCGAAGCCACGATCAACATGATGATCCTTGCCGTGCTCGGCCTGCTGGCGCTGATCCGCACCGAGGAGCGCATCAAGCGCAAGCGGGTGTTTCGCCAGCTGCATGGGTTGAGATCGCTGATCCATGTCATCGACATGCACCAGCTGACCAAGGATCCGGCAGCATTGTCCGCCAATTTCAGGCCGACCGCGCATTCGCCGGCTCGCATCACCAATGCCGCCGACCTGGCGCGCTACCTCGACTATTGCTCGGAAATGCTGTCGATCACCGGCAAGATCGCGGCGCTGTTTGCGCAGTCCGTCAATGACGATGTGGTCATCGACGGCGTCAACGACGTCGAGAACCTGGCGTCCAACCTGTCGCGCAAGATCTGGCAGAAGATCACGCTGATCGAGAACCACCCGGCGGCGCAGCCCGTGCCGGCGCCAGGCCCGGCGAGCAAAGCGCCGGCTCCGAGGCGCGCACCAAAGCTGTGACGCGGCGGGCCCACGCGCCTGTTTTCGGGCTATGCGGGCCAAGGCCCGAGGCTCGCGGCAAGTAGACTATCCAGTGACGGCTTCCGGCGTCAGCCCGGGTGAGCCGCGCGTTTCCCGCTCGGCCTGCCGCACCAGCGCGGTGACCCGCTTCAGCAGAGGCGCCGGCGTGCCGGCCTTTTCGGCGAGGCTCAGGACGGCCCCCTGCAGGTCACCGATCTCGGTCGGCCGACCGCGCTGGAGGTCGTCCCACATCGACGAGCGCGCCTGCGGGTCGATGGCGAGCATGCGGCGGGCGACCAGCCGGAACAGCCAGTCCGGCAGCCGGAGCAGCTTCGGCAGCAGGCCGGGACGCAAGCCGCCGATCCGCGCCGGCGCGATATGTAACGCCTTCATCGCCGCCAAGGCCTCGTCGATCTGACCGGCCAGGATCCGCCGCCAGCGGCGGTCGGCAAGTTCGCTCGCCAGCGGCAGGCCGGACAAGGCGACAAGCGCGTTGTTGAGGTTGATCAGCAGCTTGCCCCACTGAACGGCTTTCATGTCGGGATGGGTTTCCACGCCAAGCCCTTCGACATCGAGAAGGCCGGCAAGGCCGGTCACGCCATCTTCGATCATGACCTTGCCGTTGCTGGCGCGATGCACGTGAAGCGGCAAATTGCCTATGGCCGACTGGACGACATTGAACGGCACCATGCCGGCGAGCACAGTCCGTCCACCGAGCCCGGCGCGTAACCGGTCGGCATTGCCGACGCCGTTCTGGAGGCTGACCACCACGACTTCGCCGCGCGCATGTCCGGCAACAAGCGACGCCATCTCCTCGGTAGCGCCGTTCTTGACCGTCACCAGCACCACGTCGGCACTGGCCAGGGCAGCGGCGGGATCGGTGGTGACGGACTCCGGCCGGATGGATCGGTCGCGATTATCGAGATCGGTGATGCGCAGGCCGCCGTCCAGCAAGACCGTCGCGATGCTTGGCCGCGCCAAAAACACCACCTTGCGTCCGGCCAGCGCCAGGCAGCCGCCGACATAGCAGCCTATGCTGCCGGCGCCGGCAATGACGATGGTCTTTTCGGCGTTGGCCATGCGATTATCTCGTGTTGGCCTGCACTATACGACAGGAAAACCATAATGTCGGCGGCAGGACCGGTCATCATCTCTGGCCGTGACAGGCCTTTCGCTTTCGACTATCGCTTTGCCCATGAAACTGCCGACCGATCCCGCCGCCAACCTCGCGACCCTCATACGCTGCGCCTCCGTAACGCCCGCCGAGGGCGGCGCGCTGGCTGCCCTGGAAGGCATGCTGAAGCCGCTCGGCTTTTCCGTCGAACGCCCGGTGTTTTCCGAAGACGGCACCCCCGACATCGAGAACCTCTACGCGCGTCGCTCCGGCAATGGGCCGCATCTGATGTTTGCCGGCCATACCGACGTGGTGCCGGCGGGCGACGAGGCGTCGTGGACGCATCCGCCCTTCGCCGCCGAGATCGCCAAGGGCGAGATGTATGGCCGCGGCGCCGTCGACATGAAGGGCGGCATCGCCTGTTTCATCGCCGCCGTGGCGCGCCATGTCGAGAAAAAGGGTGGTCCGAAAGGCTCGGTCTCGCTGCTGATTACCGGCGACGAGGAGGGGCCGGCGATCAACGGGACGACAAAACTGCTCGACTGGGCGGCGGCCAGGGGCGAGAGATGGGACGCCGCGATCGTTGGCGAGCCGACCAATCCGGACACGCTCGGCGACATGATCAAGATCGGCCGGCGTGGCTCGATGTCGGGCAGTGTCACGGTCAACGGCCGCCAGGGCCATGTCGCCTATCCATTGCTCGCCGACAATCCGGTGCGCGGCCTGATCAGCCTGGTCGACGCCTTGCTGTCGCCCGTCTTCGACAAGGGCACGAAGGATTTTCAGCCGACCAATCTGGAAGTGACCTCGATCGATGTCGGCAACCCGGCGACCAATGTTATTCCGGCCAAGGCGACAGCCACCTTCAACATCCGCTTCAACGACACATGGACTGCCGAGACGGTGCAGGCCGAGATCCATAACCGCCTCGACCAGGCGGCGAAGCGCAAGAAATACCGGACCGGCAAGACGCCGGTCGACTACGAGCTGATCTGGCGCGACCGGCCGAGCCATGTCTTCCTGACGCGCGACGACAAGCTGATCGAGACGCTGCGCGGGTCGATCAAGGCGACAGTCGGCAAGGAGCCGGCGCTGTCCACCTCGGGCGGAACCTCGGATGCGCGTTTCATCAAGGACTATTGCCCGGTGGTCGAGTTCGGCCTCGTCGGCAAGACCATGCACATGGTCGACGAGCGCGTCGCACTGGCCGACCTCGAGACGCTGACCCAAATCTACCAGCGCTTCATCGATGACTGGTTCGAGCAGGGCTGATCATGCTTTCGGTTGACGAGACCTCTTCATCGCTTAACGGCGCCTGGCGGCTGATGCTCGGAAAGGCCGACGGCTTGCGGCTGCTCGACCTTTCGGCGGACGGCTTCTGGAATTCCTTCTTCGCCATCGTCGTCGCCGCGCCGGCGATGATCGTCGGCTGGGTCGGCACGGCCAACGAGATCGGCGATCCCAATGCGTTCGCCGGCCGGCTGGGCATGTTGATTCGCCTGGCGACCGTCGACCTCGGCTCGTGGCTGCTGCCCCTGTTTGTGCTTGCCCTGGTCGCATCGCGCGCCGGCATCGGCGACCGCTTCGTCCACTATGTCGTCGCCAGCAACTGGGCGTCGGCGATCACCGCCTGGATGCTGCTGCCTTCAGCGCTGATCAGGCTTTTCCTGCCGTCCGGCAACCCGGTTGCCGAATTGGTGTGGCTGGTTCTGGTGGTGCTTTCGCTGGTACTCTCCTGGCGGATGACCAACGCCGCGATCGGCAAGGGCGCGGCTGTCGGCAGCGCCGTGTTCGCAGGCATGTTGGTGGTGTCTCTGGCCGTGTTGTTCGGCCTGGTGGCGCTGCTCGGCATCACTGTGCCGACCGCCGCTCCGGCCTAGAACTTTTCCGGATAGTCTACACCGACGAGAAAAAGCCCGTCGGGCGGCGCCACCTGGCCGCAGGCGGCGCGGTCTTGTGCAGCGAGCGCGGCCTTGAGGTCGGCGGCGGTCCAGCCGCCGTCGCCGACGCGTTTCAGCGAACCGACCATGGAGCGCACCTGGTTGTGCAGGAAAGAGCGCGCCGAGGCCCTGACTTCGATCAGGTCGCCCTGGCGGCTTACATCGAGCAGCTCCAGCGTCCGCACCGGACTGTTGGCCTGGCATTGCGTCGAGCGGAAGGTGGTAAAGTCATGTCGGCCGAGCAGGACTTTCGCCGCTTCGTGCATGGCGTCCGCATCGAGCCGCTTCGGCACCCACCAGACCTTGCCCTTTTCCATCGCTGCAGGCGCGCGCCGGTTGAGGATGCGGTAGAGATAGTGCCGTCCGCGGGCCGAGAAACGGGCGTCGAACTCATTGGGGACAACCGTCGCCTGCAGGATGGCGATGCGCGCGCCCGCCGCCTGCAGGTGCGCGTTGACGGCGTCGCGCACCTTGTCGTTTGGCCATGCCTTGGCGAGGTCGACATGCGCCACCTGGGCGGTCGCATGCACCCCGGCGTCGGTGCGGCCGGCGGCGCGTATCCGCACCGCCTCACCGCAGAATTTCTCGATCGCCTGCTCTATCGCCTGCTGCACCGAAGGCTGATCCGCCTGGTGTTGCCAGCCGGCGAAGAGGCTGCCGTCATATTCGATATCGAGACGAAAACGCGGCATACACCCTTCGTTCAGGCGGCGAGTGCGGTAAAGGCCTGGGCGTAGACCAGTTTGCCTTTTTCGGGTGCGTCACCCCAGGCCAGCGCCTGCAGCGCTTCGCCCTGATATTCGCTCTCGAACTTTTCGGCCCGCGCATGATTGTAGCCGAAGCGGCCGTAATAGGCCGGATCGCCCAACACAACGGCGAGCGTCTCGCCGGCATCCCTGAGGCGGATATGCGCCTCGCGGATCAGCGCACCGCCAATGCCCGAGCCGTGGAACGAAGGTTCCACCGCCAACGGCGCCAGCGCCACGGCTGCAAACTGCTTGCCGCCGTTCTGAACGAACAGCCTGGAAAACAGGATGTGGCCGACCACCTGGCCGTCTTCTTCCGCCACCAGTTCGACAACGGCGTCGCCGCCGGTGACCAGAGCGTCGACCAGCCCGGCCTCCGCCTGCTGGCCGAATGCGTGTTCCTCGACCAGGCGTATAGCCTCGCGGTCCCGCGGCGTCGCGCCGCGTATCGACATCATGCTCATGAGAACTTCATTCCTTTTTCGATCTTGGCCCCGCGCAGAAACTCCTGCGCGGCAGCAGGCTTTCCGCCCGCCCGTTGAACTTCGACCAGCCTGACCGCGCCCGACCCGCAGGCGACCGTCAGCCGGTCATCGAGAATTCCTCCCGACTCGCCCATGCTTTCAGAAAGCGTACCTTCAGAAAGCGTCGAGCGAAGCAGTTTCAGCCGTTCCGTGCGGCCGCCGATGTCGGCCTCGCACCAGGCGCCCGGGAATGGCGACAGCCCGCGAATGTGATTGTGGACCTCCGCAGCCGGGCGCGTCCAGTCCACACGTGTCTCCGACTTATCGATTTTCCTGGCGTAGGTCACCCTGTCAGCCGCCTGCAAAGTCGATGCCAGGGTATTTGTCTCCAATCGGGACAGCGCTTCCACCATCAGCGTGGCAGCAATATTCATCAAGCGGTCGTGCAGATCGCCGGCGGTCATGTCGGGCTCTATGGCGCATTTTTCAACCAGTGCCACCGGACCGGTGTCCAGGCCCTCTTCCATGCGCATCACCATCATGCCGGTTTCGACGTCGCCGGCCATAATGGCGCGCTGGATGGGAGCTGCACCACGCCAACGCGGCAAAAGCGAGGCGTGGCCGTTGAGGCAGCCGAGGCGCGGAGCCTCCAAAATACCCTTCGGCAACAGCAAACCATACGCGACGACGACCGCGACATCGGCACGCAACGCATAGAAAGCAGCTTGCTCGGCCTCGCCCTTCAGCGACAGCGGCGTGCGCACTTCGATGCCCAGCCGCTCAGCCTCGCGCTGCACCGGCGACGGTGTCAGCTCCAGCCCGCGGCGGCCCGCGGCGCGCGGCGGCTGGGTGTAGACGGCTGCTATCTCGTGCCCGGCCTCGGCAATCGCGCGCAGCACCGGCACCGAAAACTCCGGCGTGCCCATGAAGATGACGCGAAGCGGCATCTTCCCTATCCCACCAGCTTGCCCGGCGCCTTGTCCTTGGCGAGCTTCTTGAACTTCTTGACCACCATGTCGCGCTTCAGCTTCGAGATGTGGTCGATGAACAGCACACCGTTGAGATGGTCGATCTCGTGCTGCAGGCAGGTCGCCATCAGGCCATCGGCCTCGATCTCCTGCAGCTTGCCGTCGCGGTCGAGATATTTCACGCGCACCGAGGCGGGACGCTCGACCTCGGCGTAATAGTCCGGGATCGACAGGCAGCCTTCCTCGTAGACGGAGCGAGCGTCGGCGCTTTCGAGGATTTCGGGATTGATGAAGACATGCGGCGCCGGCGGCTCGTCTTCCTTGGCGAGGTCGATGACCAGCATGCGCAGCGGCTCGCCAATCTGGATTGCGGCCAAGCCGATGCCCGGCGCATCATACATCGTCGCCAGCATGTCGTCGGTCAGTTTGCGCAAAGGCGCGTCGACGCGTTCGACCGGTTTGGAAACCTGGCGCAGGATAGGATCGGGAAGGATGATGAGCGGCTTGATCGACATGGCGCCTCACCTAAAACGTCGCAGGAGAAGCGTCAACCGGTGCGAATCGGTCTCGTTCACGTTTTGATCTGTGCCAGGTCTGCGAATCGGCTATGCTGGCGGGATGAACGACCTGAGCACCATCCTTTCCGAACCCGTTGCCCGGCTTGGCGTGACGACGATCACGCTCGGCCATGCACTGGCCATCGGCGCGCTGGTGTTTCTCGGCCTGTTCCTGGCGCTTGTCGTGGCGCTGTGGCGATCGGCCAAGGCGCGCACCATCGCCGCGGCGGAAGCCGCCGACCACGCCCGCGACGCCGGGGCGCGGATGGCCGGCATTTTGCAAAGCCAGGCCGAGATGCAGGGCCGCATGGGCGCCATCGCCGACGTGTTCGGCGCAAGGCAGGCCGAACTCAACCAGTCGATCGGCCAGCGCCTCGACGCCATGACCGGCCGACTCGGCCAAACCATGACCGAACAGACCAAATCGACGCATGAGAGCCTCGCCAAACTGCAGGAACGGCTGGCGGTCATCGACACCGCGCAAGGCAACATTCAGTCGCTGGCCGGCCAGGTCGTGCAATTGCAGGCGATCCTGTCCAACAAGCAGACGCGCGGCGCCTTCGGCCAGTCGCGCATGGAGGCGATCGTCGCCGACGGCCTTCCGATGGGCGCCTACGAGTTCCAGGCAACGCTGTCAAACGGCAGCCGTCCCGACTGCCTGGTCAGGATGCCGAACGGTGCGCCGCAGCTTGCCATCGACGCCAAGTTTCCGCTGGAAGCCTGGAACGCCATCCGCGCCGCCGATGGCGCCGAACAACAGAAGATCGCGGCCCAGGCTTTCCGCCGCGACATCGAAATTCACGTCCGCGATATCTCGGAAAAATACCTGATCCAGGGCGAGACGCAGGACACCGCCTTCATGTTCGTGCCGTCGGAATCGGTGTTCGCCGAAATCCACGAGAATTTCGACGCCGTGGTCCAGAAGGCGCACCGGGCGCGTGTCATCATCGTCTCACCGTCGCTTTTGATGCTGTCGATCCAGGTCATCCAGGCCATCCTCAAGGACGCCCGCATGCGCGAACAGGCGCATCTGATCCAGGGCGAGGTGATCCGGCTGATGGAGGACGTCGCGCGTGTCGAC
This sequence comes from Mesorhizobium sp. M0292, assembly GCF_040321695.1. Classification (NCBI taxonomy): domain Bacteria; kingdom Pseudomonadati; phylum Pseudomonadota; class Alphaproteobacteria; order Hyphomicrobiales; family Phyllobacteriaceae; genus Mesorhizobium; species Mesorhizobium sp. M0292. The sequence continues at coordinate 124,200 of NZ_JAMYSB010000007.1, read as the reverse complement.
GAACGCGTGCGCCGGCTGCAGACGCATTTTGGCCAGTCGGCCAAGGATATCGACGAGATACTGGTGTCGACCTCGAAGGTGACCAAGCGCGGCCAAAAGATCGAAGCGCTGGAGTTTGGCGAAAGCGAAGCCGAAGTGCGCGGTGGCGGACCCGCCAAGGCCGAAGCCGGGGTGCGGGTGGCGGATTCCAAGACGGGGCAGCTCAGGCTACGTGTCGTCGAAGGCGACGATTAAAGTCTTTGTTTTGATGCATGTCGTTGTCCCAGAACCGCGGCACACTTCTGGGCGCCATGCATTAGACCGTAGCCACGATCACGTGCGCCTGGATCTTGGCCGCAACCTCGCCGCTGCCGTGTCTGGCTGCAATCACGGACGCGGCGTGATCGGTTGCGGCTTCCAGTTTTCCTCTAGCCTCGATTTCGTTGCGAAGCGGAGTTCCCTGGCAATAGGCAACCGCCGGAAGGCGCGGCGAGGAGGCACGGCTTTGTTCGGCCCTCGTGTCGATCACCACACGGGAGAAACCTGCGGCTTCCAACTCGCCGCGGATCAATGCAATGTCATTGTAGCCGTGCGGCGTGCGGGCGAGAAAGCGGGGCGGATCGTTCGGAAAAATCTCCGCAAGAGCATTCGTCACATCATTGGCGAATACATTCTCTTCGATGCGATCCCATACGTTGAACAGGAAATGGCCGCCGGTCTTCAGGACCCGCTTTGCTTCGCGATAGCCGGCGGCTCGGTCGGGAAAGAACATCGCGCCGAACTGACAGCAAACGAGATCGAAAGCCGCATCTTCGAACGGCAGCGCCAGAGCATCCGCCTGACGCCATTGTATACGACTGTCGGGAGCTTGTCGCGAGGCCGCGTAGTCGAGCATAGGCTGGTTGAGGTCGGTCACGACATAGCTTACGCCGGGAGACAGTTTTGGAGCCAATGCGCGGGTGACAACGCCGGTGCCGGCGGCGACTTCCAGGACGGCGCCGGGCGACAAGGACGCTGCCCGTCGTGCCAAATCCGCGGCGAACGGCTCGAAGATCAGCGGCACCATGTAGCGGTCGTAGTTTTCCGGAATCGAGCCGGCAAACACTTTGTCCGTTTCCGACATTGCTATCCCCCGCCATCCGTTTGATGGCTAGCCTAGCACATTATTGGCTGGTTTGGGCCGCGTTTAACCGGGAGGCAGGTGCTACTGCGCCTCTACGATGCTTACGCCCTCGAATTCCGGAAGCCAGTGCAGGGCCGATCGGTGCCATTTCTGTTGGGTCGGAACGAGATCCTCGCGTTGCCGCGCGGTCCCCGCCCTGATCCCATAGACCTTCGGCCCGTCGCCAACCGACGTTGCGTAAAGATGCGAACCGCAGTCGCCGCAGAACGCCTGGGCACGCTTGGCGCCGCTCGATCCCGTCTTGATATAGACCTTCGGCGTGCCCTTGGTGATCCTGTAATGATCCTCAGGCGCGGGAACGGTGACACGAAAGGCGGTGCCGGTCAGTTGCTGGCAGTCGGTGCAATGACAGATAGAGGTCTTTTCCGGGTCGACCTCTGCTTCATAAGTTATGGCGCCGCAATGACACCCACCATCGATTTTCATGGTTGATTCTCCGAATTCCGTCGAGTGATCTTAGCGGGACCAGGCGATGGGGCCAACGGTGGACTGCTGGTCCAGAACTAGTCCGACGCCGCCTCGACCTGCTTGCGCCGGTGCTCCCAAGTTCCGGTCGTCTGCGGCTTGACGAACAGCCTGGTGATCTCCGGCATTTCTTTTTTCAAGAGCGCCTCGATGCGCTCGACACAGGCTTCGATCTCAGGCGCCGTCAGATGGTCCTCGAATTCGATGCTCAGCCCAGCGACGATCTGTCGAGGGCCGAGATGGACGGTGAGAACGCCGTTGGCCCGCTGCACTGCCGGATCCTGCTGGGCGATGGTCAGCACCTTGGCCTGCACTTCCGGCGAGGCCGGCTCACCGATGAGCAATCCCTTGCTTTCGCGCGCCAGAAAGATGGCGGTGGCGCCGAGGATCATCGCGATGCCGATCGAGGCGACGCCGTCGAGTTCGGGCATGTCGAGGAGTTCGGCCGCCAATATGCCGGCGAAGGCGACGAACAGACCGAGCAGGGCGGCGCTGTCCTCGAACAGGATCGTGTAGACGCTCGGATCCTTGCTCGATTGCACGGCCTGCAGCCAGCCTTGCTTGCCCTTCTGCTGGCGGAACTCCTTCAGCGCCACGTACCAGGAGCTGCCCTCGAACAGCATTGAGAGGCCCAGCACGATGTAGTTGATTTTGGGATTGGCGACCGGCTCAGGCGCCATGATGTGGACGACGCCTTCATAGAAGGACACGCCAGCGCCGAGCGCAAAGACGAGCAGGGCGACAATGAAGCTCCAGAAATACAGCTCGCGGCCATGGCCGAGCGGATGCGTGCGGTCCGGCGGACGGGCGGCGCGGTGCATGCCGTAGAGCAGCAGCCCGCCATTGCCGGTATCCACCAGCGAGTGCACGCCTTCCGACAGCATCGCCGAGCTGCCGGTGAAGAAGGCGGCGACGAATTTGGTCACAGCAATAGCGAGATTACCGGCGAGCGCCGCGTAGATGACCGTCTTCGACCCGCCATGTGCTGCCATGCTGTCCCTCCAAGGAACCTGATGTAACGCCCCTGAGCTCCACAGGCATCACAACGCACGAATCGTCCGGTCGTTCAGGGTCTTGTAGGCCAGCTTGCGGAAAGACGCCCCTATTCGATGATCTCGTCCGTCCACACCTTGAAACCAGCCAGCGTGCCCGGTCCGAAGATGTGGGTCAGCGGCACGTCGGCGGCGTCGCGACCCGACGCGATCAGGATGCGGCCGATGCGTGGCGAATTGTTGCGCGGGTCAAAGACATGCCAGCGGCCACCGAGATAGACCTCCATCCAGGCTGCGAAATCCATGCTCGCCCAAGGTTTGGGCAGGCCGATGTCGCTGATGTAGCCGGTGCAGTAGCGGGTCGGGATGTTTAGCGCACGGCAGAAGGTGACGGCGAGGTGGGCAAAGTCACGGCAGACGCCGCTTTGCTCGCGATAGGCTTCGGCCGCGGTGCGCGTCGGCCGCGCATTGCCGTAGCTGAAGACGATGTGGTTGTGGACGAAATCACAGACCGCCTGGACGCGGGCAATACCGAGCGGCGTATGCCCGAACAGCCGCCAGGCTTCGCTGGCCAGCAGATCGCTCTCGCAAAAGCGGCTGGGCAACAGGAACAGCAATGTGTCCGACGGCAGGTCGCGAACCTCATGCTGCCAGGCCATCAGGTCGCCCATCTCGAAGGTACCGGGGTCGCGGATTACCGAATCGGTGCCGAAGGTGAAGCGCCCGGGCGGGGCGACGAAACGGTTGCACCAATTGCCGAAACTGTCGCGGTAGCTCTGGATCGGCACCGGCGGGCTGGAGGTCAGGAAATCCGGGCGCTCGAGATCGGAGGCCCTGGAGTAGTGGACGTTGAGCATCGCGATGAGCGGCGTTTCCTGCGGAAAATCGAAACTCATCTCGCTGCCGATGCGGATTCGCATTGTCGTCCTGACCGCACTGCCTGATCATCGCCGGGCGAAGGCATGGCCGATGCTGCAGTGCGAAGGCAACCATGGCACGGACCGGAATGGTTTACGAGCAAATTAGAAACCGGTTGAAAGCGGCCCGACGGCGCCGGCGACAGACGCCCGCCCCCTTGCAGTCCGGCGTTTCTCTTGTTTCACTTGGCCTCCCAGCAACTGGAGGAGCGAATCATGGCTAAAGGTGCGATGAAGGCGGGCAAGGAAGCTCGGAAGCCGAAAAAAGACGCCAAGAAGCCCGCAGCGGCTCCGGCACTCAAGGCGCCGCCCGTCAAGGCGATGAGGCTCAAGGAAAAGTAAGCCCGCCTCGGAAGATCTTGGACGGTTGAAATCCGGACAACCGTTTCGGCGCAGATTTTGACACCGGCGGCATGAACGATGCGGCCGGTGTTTTTGTTGATCGCACCGGCGCAGCCGCTTATACCGAAGCGGCGAGGACGACCTCGCGCCTTTCTCAAAAGTCCGGCCGGGACGCCCCGCCATCCTCATGGAAGGAGTGCATCCCGATGTCGTGGATTTTTCTGTTCTTCGCTGGTCTGTTCGAAATCGGCTGGGCGATCGGCCTCAAATACACTGACGGCTTCTCGAAGCCGCTGCCGACGGTGCTCACTGTCGCCTCGATGATCATCAGCCTCGGGTTGCTCGGCCTGGCGCTGAAGACGCTGCCTGTCGGGACGGCCTATGCGGTGTGGACCGGCATCGGCACGGTCGGCACGGCGCTGCTTGGCATCTGGCTGCTGGGCGAGCCGGCGACGGCCATCCGGCTCGCCTGCATTGCGCTCATCGTCTGCGGCATTATGGGGCTGAAGCTCGCCGCCTGAGCAAAGCAACCAAGGAAATCGACGCACAAACACATTCAGGGCCGCTGGAAGGCGACCCTGATGTCCGATCGTTTCGATCGAAGCGTTAGCGGGCGGAGAAGCCCGGAGGCGTCCTGCCGGTACGCTGCTTGCGGGCCGCATAGCGTGCGTCGCGCTTGGCCTTGCGTTCGGCTTCGTCGGCCAGCAAACGGGCAATGCGCTCGTTTTCTTCGGCTTCCTTGATCTTCGCTTCAGCCTGCGCTGCCTCTTCGGCCGCAATACGCGCCGCTTCGGCTGCTGCCTCGCGCTCGGCCTTCTCGACCGCCTCGCGTGCCAGCTTTTCCTGCTTCAGCCTGGCCTTTTCGGCCTCGCGTATCTCGCGAGCCTCAAGAATCGCCTTGCGTTCGGCTTGTTTGGCCAGAACCGCAGGATCATCAGCCGCCGGCTTTGACTTGAAGCGCTCCAGAAGCGCCTTCTTTGCCTCGTTCGCGGCATTGCGCCGCTCGAAAATGTCTTTTTCCCTGTAGATAGCCAAGTCCACTTCCCTGAAGTCAATTCGCGACGCTTACATACGCGCGAAAACCGAGAGTTCAAGCGCCAAAACGGTATGCCAGCCATGAAAGTTTATGCTGTTGCAGCCGGGAGACGCGTTTTCCCTGAAACAAAGCCGGCCGAAACCGACATGCACTGTTCACCATCCGCCCCTCTGGCGGCCGGGGCGGCTCGCCGCTACCTCTAGCGGCAAATCAGAACATTTGGATGACATGCCATGGAACTCGGTCTCTACACTTTCGCCGACGTCAGCCCGGAGCCCGGCCCCGGCGCGATCGGCCCGCATCAGCGACTGCGCAATCTGATCGAGGAGGTCGAGCTGGCCGACCAGGTCGGCCTCGACGTCTTTGGTCTGGGCGAACATCACCGCCCCGACTATGCCGCGTCCGCGCCGGTGGTGGCGCTGGCCGCTGCCGCCGAACGCACCAAGCGCATCAAGCTGACCAGCGCGGTCACCGTGCTGTCCTCCGACGATCCGGTGCGCGTCTTCCAGCAGTTCGCAACGCTCGACCTTTTGTCGGACGGCCGGGCCGAGATCATGGCCGGGCGCGGCTCGTTCATCGAATCCTTCCCGCTGTTCGGCTACAATCTCGAGGACTATGACGAGCTGTTCGCCGAAAAGCTCGATTTGCTGCTGGCCATCCGCGATAATGTAAATGTCACCTGGTCCGGCAATCTGCGCGCGCCCATCAACGACCGCGGCGTCTATCCGCGGCCGCTGCAGGACAAATTGCCGATCTGGATCGCAATAGGTGGAACGCCGCAATCTGCGGCGCGCGCGGGCGTGCTCGGCCTGCCGCTGGCGCTGGCCATCATCGGCGGTGAGCCGGCGCGGTTTGCACCGCTGTTCGACATTTATCGCGATGCCGCCAGGCGGGCCGGTACCGACCCCTCGGGCCTTGCCACCAGCATCAATGTGCACGGCTTCATCGCCGGGACCACTGAACAGGCGGCCGACGATTTCTACGGCCCGCAGGCCGAAGTGATGAACCGCATCGGCCGCGAGCGCGGCTGGGGCCCGACCTCGCGGGCGCATTTCGATCAGTCGCGTGGTCCGAACGGCGCGCTGTTCGTCGGTAATCCGGAGCAGGTGGCGGAAAAGATCGTCGCCCAGCACAAGATCTTCAACAATGACCGCTTCCTGCTGCAGATGGCGATCGGCGCCATGCCGCACGCCAAGATCATGAAGGCGATCGAACTGTACGGCACCAAGGTGGCGCCGATCGTGCGCAAGGAGACCGCCAAGCCCGGCGTCGCCGTCGCAGCGCCAGCCGCCTGAGCGACGGGCGGCCCGGATTGAGGGCCTTGCCGGCTAACGGAACCTTGGGCTTGCAGAGGCGTTTCCGTCAGGGGAATGCACCAATTGCGGTGCGCCGCTGAGGGAAAATCATGAAAGCCGAACCCGCCGCTTTGGGTGCTGGCCTTGCCGAAACCGAAGAGGCGAGAGTTGTGGCGCGTGCCGACACGCATCTGATGCGTTCGCTGCTCATCGGGATCTTCCTGTTCATGGCCATCTACGCGCTGTATTTCGCGCGTGCTTTCTTCATGCCGGTCATCCTCGCCTTCCTGCTGACGCTGACGCTGACACCAATCGTGCGCTTCCTGCGCAAGCGCGGCATTCCGGAAGTGGTTTCGGCGACAATGTTGGTCGTGCTGTCGATCTGCGTCTTCGGCGTTGCCGGCTATCTGCTCAGCGGCCCGGTCATCGACCTTCTCAACAACACCTCGTCGATCGGCCAACAACTTACCGAACGGCTGGCGCAATTACGGCGTCCGCTCGAGAGGATCATGCAGATCTCGCATCAGATCGAACAGATGACGGAGACCTCGCAGGAGCCGGGCATCCAGAAGGTGGCGATGGCACAGTCCGGCGTCCTGTCGGCCGCCGCCAGCAACGTCCTGTCGGCGGGGACAAGCCTGACCATCATCTTCGTGCTGTCGCTGTTCCTGCTGGCGTCAGGCACGATGTTCTATGAGAAGATCATCCAGTCCTTCGCCAGCCTCAGTGAGAAGAAGCGGGCCTTGCGCGTCGTCTATGACGTCGAGCGCGAAATCTCGCATTATCTGCTCACCGTCACCGTCATCAATGCCGGTCTCGGCGCGGTTATCGGCCTTGGCCTGTGGGCGCTCGGCATGCCCAACCCGCTCGTCTGGGGAACGATGGCGGCGCTGCTCAACTTCCTGCCCTATGTCGGCGCGCTGATCACCATCGTGCTGGTCAGCGTCATTGCGATGATCAGCTTCGACTCGATCACCTACGCCCTTTTGGCGCCGGGCTTCGTGCTTTTGTGCGACATCGTCGAAGGCCAGTTCGTTACGCCGATGGTTGTCGGCCGACGCCTCGAGATCAACGCCGTGGCGATCTTCATCGCCATCGCCTTCTGGTCCTGGCTTTGGGGCTTTGTCGGCGCGCTGATGGCGGTGCCGCTGTTGGTCGTCGTCAAAGTGTTCTGCGATCATTTCGATGGCCTCAGCCATGTCGGCAATTTTCTCGCCGCACAGCAGACGGCCGTGGTGGAGGAAGAAGCGGCCGAAGAGAACGGAAAGGCAGCGGCATAAGCTTGCCGCGCCTGCCCGTCATCGCGCATTTGTTGTCTTCAGGCGGAGTGCCTATATCGAGCCGGTCAAGCCGGACCCTGCGATGAAAGATTCCTCCTTCGACCTCGATTCCTATTTCGACCGCATCGGCTATCGCGGCCCGATCGATGCTCCGCTCGGCACGCTGAGCGCGCCGCATCGCCAGCGTCCGCAGGCGATCCCGTTCGAGAATATGGACCCGTTGCTTGGCACCAGCTCGACATCGTCATTCCCGACCGCGCCTTCGAAACCAGGGTCAGGCAGTTGAACATCGTAAAGGCTTGAGGCCCATGACCGCACTTTCCGTTCTCGACCTGTCGCCGATCGTCGAAGGCAGCGACGCCTCGCAATCGCTGGCAAATTCGCTCGACCTGGCCCGCCATGCCGAGCGGCTCGGCTACAGGCGCTACTGGCTGGCCGAGCACCACAACATGCCGGGCATCGCCAGCGCGGCGACCGCCGTCGTCATCGCCCATGTCGCCGGCGGCACCAAGACCATCCGCGTCGGCGCCGGTGGCATCATGCTGCCCAACCATGCGCCGCTGGTGATTGCCGAGCAGTTCGGCACGCTGGCGGCACTGCACCCCGGCCGCATCGACCTCGGCCTCGGCCGCGCGCCCGGCACCGATATGGGAACAGCGCGCGCGCTGCGCCGCAATCTCGAGGCGTCAGACAATTTCCCCCAGGATGTCGTCGAGCTGATGGGCTATTTCCAGCCGGCCGCGGAAGGCCAGCGTATCCACGCCGTGCCCGGCGAAGGCCAGAAGGTGCCGGTCTGGATCCTCGGTTCCAGCCTCTATGGCGCGCAGCTCGCCGCCATGCTCGGCCTGCCCTATGCCTTCGCCTCGCATTTCGCGCCGGCCGAACTGGACCATGCGCTGGAGATCTACCGTTCGCGCTTCCAGCCTTCGGAACAGCTGGACAAGCCCTATGTCATGCTCGGCCTCAACGTTTTCGCCGCACCGACCGATGGAGAGGCAAAACTGCTGTTCACCTCGCTCCAGCAGGCCTTCGTCAATCTGCGCACCGGGCGGGCCGGCCGCCTGCCGCCGCCGGTCGAGGGCTATGACCAGACGCTCGAGCCGATGGCAAAAACCATGATTTCGCAGGCGCTGTCCTGCGCCGTCGTCGGCTCTCCCGAAACCGTCCGGCAAGGCATAGACGCGTTCGTGCGCCGCACCGGCGCAGACGAGCTGATGGTGACCGCGCAGATCTTCGACCATGCGGCACGCGTGCGCTCGTTCGAAATCCTGGCCGAGGCGCATAAATCGCTGTCGCAGGCCGCGTGACGCTTTTGCCTGTGTCTGCTGTGGGCAGGCGCCTTCCTCAGCCAGGAGCCGCCTCTCTCACGCATAGGTGACGTTTTCTTGTGGTTTCGAAGCCCTGACTGGGCGCTTCGCCGGGGGATCGCGCAGATCCTGGGGTTTTGAGCGCGGTTGGAGCACATCCGGGCCGCTGGGCGGCTGTTCAAAGGCGCCAAGCGCGGCGCGGTGGATGCCATGCGCAGAATGCTTGCGCCCGATGCCGCCTGTTCTTATATACGCGCCAAGCCGCCCAGTGCCGGAATGCCGGTTGCCGGAGCGGAATTTCTTGTGAACAGGGGCTTTCGTCGGAACGCCTTACGGGTCCTGAGAGCCTGCTTAGCGGAGAGACTAGAAAAATGGCAAAAGTAATCGGTATCGATCTCGGCACCACCAACTCCTGCATCGCCATCATGGATGGCAAGGAGCCCAAGGTCATTGAAAATGCGGAAGGCGCGCGCACGACGCCTTCCATCGTCGCCATCTCGGGCGACGGCGAACGTCTCGTCGGCCAGCCGGCCAAGCGCCAGGCGGTCACCAATCCTGAAAACACCATCTTTGCGGTCAAGCGCCTGATCGGCCGCCGCTATGACGACCCGGTGACGGAGAAGGACAAGAAGCTTGTCCCCTACAAGATCGTCAAGGGCGACAATGGCGATGCCTGGGTCGAGGCCGGCGGCAAGAAGCAGTCGCCCAGCCAGATCTCGGCCATGATCCTGCAGAAGATGAAGGAAACGGCGGAGGCCTATCTCGGCGAGAAGGTCGAGAAGGCGGTCATCACCGTTCCGGCCTATTTCAATGACGCCCAGCGCCAGGCCACCAAGGACGCCGGCAAGATCGCCGGCCTTGAGGTGCTGCGCATCATCAACGAGCCGACGGCTGCAGCACTTGCCTACGGCCTCGACAAGAAGGATGGCAAGACCATTGCCGTCTATGACCTTGGCGGCGGCACGTTCGACATTTCGGTGCTCGAAATCGGCGACGGCGTGTTCGAAGTGAAGTCGACCAATGGCGACACCTTCCTCGGCGGCGAGGATTTCGACATGCGTCTCGTCGAATACCTGGCGGCCGAGTTCAAGAAGGAACAGGGCATCGACCTGAAGAACGACAAGCTTGCGCTGCAGCGCCTCAAGGAGGCGGCTGAAAAGGCCAAGATCGAGCTGTCGTCGACGACGCAGACGGAAATCAACCTGCCCTTCATCACCGCCGACGCGACCGGCCCCAAGCACCTGACGCTGAAGCTGACCCGTGCCAAGTTCGAGCAGCTGGTCGACGATCTCGTCCAGCGCACCATCGAGCCCTGCAAGGCGGCGCTCAAGGATGCCGGGCTGAAGGCTGGCGAGATCGACGAAGTGGTCCTGGTCGGCGGCATGACCCGCATGCCCAAGATCCAGGAGATCGTGAAGCAGTTCTTCGGCAAGGAGCCGCACAAGGGCGTCAACCCGGATGAAGTCGTCGCTTTGGGCGCCGCCATCCAGGCCGGCGTGCTGCAGGGCGACGTGAAGGACGTGCTGCTGCTCGACGTGACGCCGCTGTCGCTCGGCATCGAGACGCTGGGTGGCGTGTTCACCCGCCTGATCGAACGCAACACGACCATCCCGACCAAGAAGAGCCAGGTGTTCTCGACCGCTGAAGACAGTCAGTCGGCCGTGACCATCCGCGTCTTCCAGGGCGAGCGTGAAATGGCTGCCGACAACAAGGCGCTCGGCCAGTTCGACCTGGTCGGCATTCCGCCGGCGCCGCGCGGCGTGCCGCAGATCGAGGTCACTTTCGACATCGACGCCAACGGCATCGTCAACGTTTCGGCCAAGGACAAGGGCACCGGCAAGGAGCACCAGATCCGCATCCAGGCCTCTGGTGGCCTTTCGGACGCCGACATCGAGAAGATGGTCAAGGACGCCGAAGCCAATGCCGAGACCGACAAGCAGCGGCGTGCTTTGGTCGAGGCCCGCAACCAGGCCGAGGCGCTGGTGCACTCCTCCGAGAAGTCGCTGAAGGAATATGGCGACAAGGTTTCGGAAACCGAGCGCACGGCGATATCGGAGGCTATCACGGCGCTGAAGGCTGCTGCCGAAGGCGACGATGCCGCCGACATCGAGGCCAAGTCGCAGACGCTTGCCGAAGCATCCATGAAGCTCGGCCAGGCCATGTACGAAGCTTCGCAGAAGGAAGCGGCGGAAGCCGACGCCAAGGCGGACGCGGCCAAGGATAGCGACGTGGTCGACGCCGATTTCGAGGAAATCGACGAAAACGACGAGAAGAAGAAGTCGGCCTGACCGGTTGACGGCAAATAAAGCGGAAAGCCCGGCGCAAAGCCGGGCTTTTTTGCAACCCTCGCTGAAAAAGTGCGGGCCTCGCCGAAAAAGTCACTGAAAAACACAGGCACAAGCGCGCCGGCCCTAGCATCCGGGCATCACCGCTCCTAAATCGAGACAACGTGCCGGCAAACGACGCAACATGCATCAAGACGTTGAGCATCCGGACTGCGGGAAAAGATGAAAGCTGATTTCTACGAGACGCTGGGCGTGCAAAAGGGCGCCGACGAGAAGGAGCTCAAGAGCGCTTTCCGCAAGCTGGCCATGCAGTTCCATCCCGACCGCAATCCCGGCGATCACTCCTGCGAGCACAAGTTCAAGGAAATCAACGAAGCCTACGAAACGCTGAAGGACCCGCAGAAGCGCGCGGCCTATGACCGTTTCGGTCACGCCGCCTTCGAGCAGGGCGGCATGAATGGCGGCGCGCAAGGTTTTGGCGCCGGCGGCTTCGCCGACATTTTCGAAGATATTTTCGGCGACATGATGGGCGGGCGCCAGCGCCGCTCGTCGGGCGGCCGCGAACGCGGCGCCGATTTGCGCTACAATATGGAAATCACGCTGGAAGAAGCGTTTGCCGGCAAGACCGCGCAAATCCGCGTGCCGGCCTCGATCTCATGCACGGAATGCTCCGGGACAGGCGCCAAGCCCGGCACCCAGCCGGTGACCTGCTCGATGTGCCATGGCCACGGCAAGGTACGAGCGACGCAAGGCTTCTTCTCGATCGAGCGTACCTGCCCGCAATGCCAAGGCCGCGGCCAGACGATCAAGGACCCGTGCCCGAAATGCGCCGGCCAGGGCCGCGTCACCGAGGAACGCTCGCTGTCGGTCAATATCCCGGCCGGCATCGAGGACGGCACCCGCATCCGGCTTGCCAATGAGGGCGAGGCGGGCCTGCGCGGCGGCCCATCGGGCGACCTCTATATTTTCCTGGCCGTGAAGCCGCATGAATTCTTCCAGCGCGACGGCGCCGATCTCTACTGCAAGGTGCCGATATCGATGACGACGGCCGCCCTTGGCGGCTCGTTCGAGGTGACGACGCTGGACGGCAGTCAGACCAAGGTGAAAGTGACCGAAGGCACGCAGAACGGCCGCCAGTTCCGCCTCAAGGGCAAGGGCATGCCGGTGCTGCGTCAGCCCAATGTCGGCGACCTCTATATCCAGACCGCGGTCGAAACGCCGCAAAACCTGTCGCGCCGCCAGCGCGAGCTGCTGGAAGAGTTCGAGCAGCTGTCGTCGAAGGACAATTCGCCCCAGTCGAGCGGCTTTTTCGCCCGCATGAAGGACTTTTTCGAATCCTTCGGCGAGCACTGAACCCAAACCAAGGCCGCCACGCTTCCCGAACGTCATCAACATCTTATGCCAGATCGCGCCTTGCCTTGGACCTGTTAGCTGCTAAGTAGCGTTCGGGGAGTGTTGAGGAGAACTTGCATGGCACGTGGTCCGGGATTGCGGAAGGCGCTGGCGGAAAAGTTCGACGACGAACTCAAATTCTTCAAAGGCTGGATCGACAAGCCGAAGTCGGTCGGTTCGATCGTGCCGACAAGCTCCGTCACCGCCCGCAAGATGGCTTCCATCGTCAATCCGAAGTCTGGCCTGCCGGTGCTTGAAGTCGGCCCCGGCACAGGCGTCATCACGCGTGCAATCCTCGCCCAGGGCGTTAAGCCCGAAAACCTCTACGCGGTCGAATATTCCACCGATTTCGTGCGCCATCTGCGCCAGCTCTATCCCGGCGTCAACGTCATCGAGGGTGATGCCTTCAATCTCAACGCCACGCTTGGGGAGAAGAGCGGGATGATTTTCGATTCCGTCGTCTCCGGCGTGCCGCTGCTCAATTTTCCGGTCGCACAGCGGATCGCCTATATTGAAAGCCTGCTAGACCGCATCCCGGTTGGACGGCCGATCGTGCAGCTGACCTATGGGCCGTTGTCGCCGATCCCGCCCGGCCGCGGCAATTACACGGTCAAGCATTTCGACTTCATCTTCCGCAACATCCCGCCGACGCAGCTGTGGATCTACCGGCGCGAAGCGCATTAGCTGGTATTGGGGGCGGGAGAAGTCTCTGGCGCCTTGTAAAGGATCGACGTCTCCCGAAGGAAGCTCGATTGAGGGTCGATCCACATCCTTGACTGTTATCCGCCTCGCAAACTCGTGGCGACCTCTCTGATCGCCGCGCACATGGCCCGCACGGCCGTTGCTTCGGCGCTGCTGGAGAACAGAAGCAGCAGAGGCCGACGCGCACGCGGCTCAAGAGGACGCCTCGCGACGGTTCGCTGCCAATCGGCCGGAAACGCCAGGCCTGGCGCAATCGACAAACCGCGCCCGGCCCCAACCAGAGCAAGCAGCGCCGCCATATCGCTCGCCGACAGGATGACAACTGGCGCAACGCCAAAATCCTGGAACAATTCGGCAAGCATTGGTCCGCAGCCGCCGCTCGACATAATGAATGGCTGGCCGTCGAGAGCGCGGATCGGAAATGACCCGCCTTGGACTGAGTTCTTTTGCGATGACGCCACAAAGAGTTCGTCGTCGACAAGTTCCTCGGCTTGGCAAATGCCGGCGATGTAGGACAGTCCAATATCGGCGGCACCGCGATCGACCCACTCCGCCACCTCGGTATCCGTGCCCAAGAGCAGTTCGACAGCAAGCTCCGGGTGCCGGACGGAAGTAATGTTCAACGCATATGGAGCAATCTTTACCGAGGCGCTGCTGACCAGCGCGAGCCGTACTCTGCCTTTGATGGAGTGTTCCCGTAGGCCGACAAGACGGCCTAAAGCATGCAAAGCGGCGCGCGCCGCGTCCAAAGCCGCCTCGCCGGTTGCGGTGAAAGCGACACCGCGCCGATCACGTATGACGAGGGGCGCGCCAACGATCTCCTCCAGCGCCTTCATTGCATGGCTTATGGCCGATTGAGAAAGACAGAGCCGCTCGGCGGTTTTGGTGAAGCTGCGCGTCTCGCTGAGCGATGTCAGGACGCGCACCATCGTGATGTTGATATTAGCTTTGTTCATGGCTGCCGAAATATCTTTCATTTCGCTCATATTAAAGAGCGCTGTAGGTTTTGTGAAGGTGAGGGAAACGACCCTCGAAATCGGCGAGCGGCTTTCCTGGCCTCTCCGGCATGCAGGCGTGCGGTACGACGAGCCTGAAATTGGAGCTTCGCATGAGCTACCTTCCGCAATTCCTGACACTTGCTTCAGTGTTCCTGCTCGGCGCCATGAGCCCGGGACCCGATTTTGTAGCCGTGACTTCCCATGCGCTGATCAGCCGTCGCGCGGGGTTCCATGTGGCGCTTGGCATTGCCACAGCGATCATGGTGTGGGCGGCTCTCGCGATGTGTGGCCTGGGCCTCGTACTGACGCAGATTGCATGGGCTCACCTTGCCGTCCGGATCGCCGGTGCCGTGTATCTCGGTTACCTGGGCAGCAAGATCCTTTTGTCGGCTTGGCAGGCGCGGCCACCGCTGGCCGTCGGTGGCGCAGAGACCACGGCTCCTTGGCGAAGCGGATTCGTTGTCGGAATTACAAATCCGAAGACGGCCGCGTTCTTCGCGAGCCTGTTCATATCGGTATTGCCGATGCAGGCTCCGATCTGGGTCCAGGCAGTGTCGCTGGCCATAATCGGGCTGGTCGCGATGGCGTGGTTTGGGCTTGTCGCGCTAATGTTCTCCACAAGAAGGGTTCGGTCGGTATATGGCAGCGTCCGCAGGCCGATAGATGCCTTGCTCGGAGTTGCACTCATCGCGCTGAGTGCAAGAATTGCGGTCACCCACTAGCAATAGCCCAGCTGCTCGGCACACCTTCGCGCGCCTGCCCCCCGATCGTTTCCGTTTTTTGAGCCAGTGCGTTGATTTGCGCAGCCTCTGGCTGTACCTGTCCGGGAACAAGAGTGGCCAATGGCTGTGATCGCGAAAATCCTCGTCTTCGCCGGCTCGGTGCGCAGCGGCGCCTTCAGCGGCAGGACCGCCGATGTGGCGCAGAAGGAGCTGGCCATGCAAGGCGCCGAGGTGACGCGCATTTCGCTGGCCGACTATCCGCTGCCGATCATCGACGAGGACCTCGAAAAGGAAAAAGGCGTTCCCGACAACGCCGTGAAGCTCGGCCGGCTGATCGCCGCCCATGACGGGCTGCTGATCGCGACGCCGGAATATAATGGCTCGATCCCGCCACTGCTCAAGAACACGATCGACTGGGTAAGCCGGGTGCGCCTCGATGGCGGCTGGCCGGTGAGGCCATTTGTCGGCAAGGTCGCCGGCCTGTGCTCGTCTTCGAACGGACATTTCGCCGGGATCCGCTGCATCAACCATCTGCGCGCCGTGCTGGTGCGCTGCCAGCTGGAGATGGTGACGCCGGAATGCTCGGTATCCGATGGCGGCAGTGCCTTCGACGGCGACGGCAATTTCAGGGATGATAGACTGACCAAATCGATGGAGCACCTATGCCGCACGCTGATCGAAACCTCGCGCATGCTATCGACTCGGACCGGGGCATGATTTCCACAGCCATGCAGGCCCATACCATGAGAGACAGGCTGATCGTCGGCCTCGACGTGCCGACGGTGAAAGAGGCCGAACAGGCGGTGCGCGAACTCGACGGCGTCGTCTCCTTCTACAAGATCGGCTATCAGCTGGCCTTCGCCGGCGGGCTCGACTTCGCCAGGGAGTTGGCCAGCGGCGGCACGAAAATCTTCCTCGACATGAAGCTGCTCGACATCGACCACACGGTGGCCAAGGGTGTCGAGAACATCGTGCGCATGGGCATGACCATGCTGACCATCCACGCCTATCCCAAGGCGATGCGGGCCGCGGTGGAGGCCGCCAGGGGCAGCGACCTGTGCCTGCTGGCGGTCAGCGTGCTGACCTCGATGGACGAGCAGGACGTGATCGACGCCGGCTATGAATATGACCCGCACACGCTGGTGCTGAGGCGCGCCGAACAGGCGCTGCATGCCGGCATGGGCGGCGTCGTCTGCTCGGCCGAGGAGGCGGAAGCGGTGCGCCGCATCGTCGGACCCGACCTGGCGGTGGTGACGCCGGGGATACGGCCCAAGGGCAGCGACCATGGTGACCAGAAACGCGTGGTGACGCCCGGCCAGGCGATCCGCAACGGCTCCAGCCATCTTGTTGTGGGCCGGCCAATCGTGGCGGCAAGCGACAGGCGCGCGGCGGCGGAAGCCATACTGGAAGAGATGCGCGCCGCGTAACGAGGAGAAGAAAATGCCCAAGGGATACTGGATAGCCCGCGTCGATGTGCGCGACGCCGAAGGCTACAAGGACTATGTCGCTGCCGCCAAGCTCGCTTTCGACCGTTTCGACGTGAAGTTCCTTGCCCGTGGCGGTGAGCATGAAAAGGCCGAGGGGCCTGGCCGCGCCCGCAATGTCATTATCGAGTTCGAATCGCTCAGCGCGGCGCATGACTGCTACCACTCGCCGGAATACCAACGCGCCGTCGCCATCCGTCAGAAAGTGGCCGATGGCGAGATCGTGCTGGTCGAGGGTATCTGACGCGCGAAGCTGCTCTGCTCAGTGCGGCGCTTCCTCCTGCGCCAGCACCTCCAGTTGATGGCGGTGCCCCGACAGCTCATAGCCGACAACGGTGACGGCCGGCGCTAGCGTCAGTAAGATGAGGCAGACCGCCATGTCGACGCCGGCAAGGGCGGCGATGATGGCAAGTGCGACGACCGCAGCCGTTCCCGCCAGCAGCCAGACGTGGAGGGGATCGAAGCGCTGGACGAGATAATAATACAGCGCATAGATCGCCCCCAGGAACACGCCTAGCGGAATGGCGACTGACAGCAGGGTCGCTACCGGGCCGTTATGGGTCTTGTGCTCGATGAAATAGGCCGCGACATGCAGCCCGGCGCCGGTGGCGACGATGGCCGCCACGATCAGCATCTGGCCATAGCCCCAGACAAAAGAGCGATTGCGGTGCTGGTGCAGCACCGTCCCCGAGGGCAGCATGTAGTAGACCCACCACATGCCGAAGGTGAGACCCATTCCGGCAATGCCGATCAAGGCGGCATCGAGGTTCCAGCCCTGCTCCTCGACCGCGGCCGACAGCGTCGCCAGCGTGCCGACCACCCCTTCGCCCAGCGCGATGATGGCGAACAGGCTGTAGCGCTCGGCGACGTGATGCGCGTGCCAGGGCGTGCCGCCATCCCGGCGTTCGGCGATGACCGGTCCGGCAAGCTCGATGAGAAGCAGGACCGCGCCGAAAGCCAGGCTCGTCGCCAGCGAGAAATCGACGAGGATCTGCACCACCCAGCCGATCTGGGCGATCGCGATGGCGATGGCATAGGTGAGACAGGCACGCCGCCGCCCAAGGTCCTGCCGCGCCGCGCGCAGCCATTGGAAGATCATGGCGACGCGCATGATGACGTAGCCCAGCACCATGACCGAATTGTTGAGGTGTTCGCCATGCTCGATCGAGGCGAACATGCGCGGCAGGCCGATGGCCAGCACCAGCACGCCGATCATCTGCACCATGGTGACGAGGCGGAAGATCCAATCGTCGGTGTCATAGGCGGAGGAAAACCAGGAGAAATTGATCCACGCCCAGCAGATCGCGAAGCTGGCAAAGCCGAAGCCGATCAGCGCCGCCGCGTAGTGGCCCTCGGCCAAGGCATGCGCCAGTTGCGACGAGGCAAGGCTGAAGGCGGTGACGAAGGTCAGATCGAACAGCAGCTCGAGCGGCGTGGCGACGCGATGCGCCTCATGCGGATCGCGCCCGGCCATGCGCCTTATGTGATGATGGAGGGAGCTTGCTGGTGTGCTCATCGCGCGGCCTTGCCTGAGGACTGTCCCGCGACACTAAAGGTGGAGCAAAAGCCGTCAAGGCGCGGTAGGTCGTGCCGGTCCCCGCGGCCTTTCAGATCGCCTGTCGGTTCAGTCGGTTCGCCGCCGTCTCGGCAACCGCATCGGCCAGCGTCATGCTCCATTGCAGCCGGCAATAGGCGCGGAAATCGAAGCAGGGCAGGCCGGGACAGACTTCGAACTCGATGAGGTGGGCATGATCGGTGGCCTCGACCCTGAAATCGATGGAAAACACGTCGCGCAGGCCAAGTCCGCTGACCAGCCGCTCGGCGATGCGGCGGATGGTTGCCGCGGCTGCCGGCTGGGTGTCGGCAACCGCCTCCAGCACCGGCTCGCTGTATAGTCCAGCCGCCTTGGCGGCCTCGCCGGTGTCGCCGTAGAGCGCCATCGAGTCCGCCATGGTCTGGAAATCGCCGCCGGAGTCGACGAACGCAATGCCGAGCGCTTCCGCCCCGGCATCCGTTTGCAGCCCAAGGAAGCTGGCGCGGACATTGCGACCGCCGACATAGGGCTGGACGACGACATCGTCGCGATAAGCGGCATAGACCCGCCGGCTAAGCTCCAGCGCATGGGCCAGGTCGTTGCAGCGTGAATCCGGCCAGATGCCTACCTTGGAGCCGAGCCGGTTCGGCTTGACGAACCAGCCGGCTTCCGAAGCTGGCGGGGCGGTCAGCCAGCGGCCGTCGCGGGCCAGGCCTGCCTGCGGCGCCGGCAGGCCGAGCGCGCAAAGCACGGCGCCGGAGCGGAACTTGTCCTGGCAAAGCGCGAACAGCGCATCGTCGGCTCCGATGGTTCTAAGCCCATTCAGCCTGGCAAGTGCGGGCGCTGCAGCACCGCGGAAATAGGCAATGCCGTCGGTCAGCGTCCAGACAAGCGTGGTTGCGGGATCGGCCTTCGCCAGCGCGCTTGACGCATCGTCGAGTGCAACCGGCATGAAGGCGAGGCCGCGCCGCCCGCAAGCGGCGGTGATTTCATCGAATTCGGGCGCGAGATCGGTCGATTGCGCCAGATAGGACGAGATTTCCAGGGCGCGCTCGGCGGGAAAGCCGTCGGCGACCAGCCGGTCGAGACAGGCCTTTTCCGGCTCATGGACGAGGATCAGGGTCGGGCGCGGCATGGATCAGGACCTTCGGTGGTGTTGTCCCACCATGGCATGGCCCCTGCTTCAGACTTGCGCGAAACCGACCGAGCCGGACGCCTGCGCGACAGCGCTCAGGCGATGACCACGCGCGGCTCGAAGCGGCCGTTGACGGGGATGTCGAGCAGGAAGGTCATGCCGGCCTGTGGGTCGAGCTTGCGCTGCTTGTCGTCCTTGCCTTTCCAGGCCGAGGTCACCGCCAGCCGACCGGCCTTGGCCCCGACAAAGGCCGGGCACGAGGACTGCCCCGCCGGCACGGCAATTTCGCGCAACAATGTGCCATCTGGCGAATAGGCCTTGACCGCCTTGCCGCCCCAGACGGCGTTCCACAGCACGCCGTCGCGATCAACGACCGAGCCGTCGACAAAGCCCTTGGACGAGCGATGGTCGACGAACACTTTGGACTCGCCGACCGGCAGGCCAGTCGCCGGATCGCAGGCGACCCGCATCAAGAGGCCGGTCGAGGTATCGGTGTAATAGGCAATCGAGCCGTCTTCGGAAAAACAGATCGAATTCGATACTGTGATGCCGGTGTAAAGCGTGCGCAATTCGCCCTTGAAGAACCAGTAGATGGCGCCGGCGCCCTTCTCCTCACCCTTGCCCATCGTGCCGACCCAGAAGGCGCCGCACGGATGGACGCGCGAATCGTTGGAGCGGGTCAGCGCATTGTCGGCCTCGATAGGCGTATGCAGCGTCAGCTTGCCGGTCGAGACGTCGCGGACATGCAGGCCGGTCTCGGTGGCGATGAGCTGGCGATTGTCGTCGATAATGGCGATGGCGCTGGCCATCTGGCCGAGCTCATGGACCTTCCGCGCGCTGGACGTGACACCCTGCTCCAGCAAAAGCCCGTTGACGATGTCGAACCAGAACAGCGTGTCGGTGGCGGGATCGTAGCTCGGCCCCTCGCCGAGTTCACAGACATGGTCCGAAAAAACCGAAACCTTGTCCATCATGCCGCTCCGCCGAAGGCCGCATCCCAGGCCGTCACCGCCGCCTGCGCGCGCGAGGCCACCTCGTCGACGCTGATGCCGGGTTTGAACAGGCTGGAGCCAAGACCAAAAGCAGTCACCCCAGCGGCTTTGTAGCCGGCAAAGTCTTTGTCGAAAACGCCGCCGACGGCGCCGACCACGGTATCGGCCGGCAGCACGGCCCGCATGGCCGAAATGCCGCTAGGCCCGAGCACGCTTGCCGGGAAGAATTTGAGCGCCGAAGCCCCAAGCCTAATCGCCTGAAAAGCTTCGGTGGGGGTGAACACGCCTGGCATCGTCACCATGCCATGGTGCATGGCGCGGGCCATGACGTCGGCATCGATGTTGGGGCTGACCAGCAGCCGCCCGCCGGCCTTGGCCAAGGTGTCGACATCGGCTGAAGTCAGCACCGTGCCGGCGCCGACCAGCGTTGTCTTGGGCAAAGCGGTGACAATGCTGGCGATCGATGAAAACGGCTCCGGCGAATTGAGCGGCACCTCGATGGCTTCGATGCCGGCGTCAAACAGCGCCTGGCCGATGGCAACCGCCTCGCTGGGTTTGAGGCCGCGCAGAATGGCGACAAGACCACGCTTGAGCTTCGGGAAGGGGGCGGTCTGGGTCACGCTGTCACTCCACTCTGGTGAGTCATTTGGCGATCATGCCATTTTCCCGCGCTGCCTCGATAAGGCCGGCACGCACCGCCTCGTCGGCGTCGACCGTCCTGACGGCAAGCCCTGCAAGGTCTAGCGCCTGGCGGTAGAGGGCTGCTAGCGAGCCGGACGCAACCAGCACGATTGCGGTGGTGCTTTCGCCATAGCGGCGGCCCGCCGAGGCGATCTCGCCGCCGATCAGCAGGCCGGACAGGCAAGCGGCGGCATCGTCGGCCTTGAGGTTCTGCAGCAGGCCGGCGGCGCGGATCGAGAACAGCCGCGAGGTGACATCGCCGCCCTCGGCCAAAGCCTTGCGGCACCATTCCTGGAAGAACGGATTGTCCGGAATGACCGGCTTCGGGCTCTCGCCCAGCGAATGGCGCAGGATCGAGTGAGTGGCCAGCACCGAAAACAGCTCGCCGGTCGGCCAGGTGCAGAAGCCGTCGACCGCGCCGTCTTCAACCAGAACCCACTTCGAATGGGTGCCGGGCATGCAGACGAGATGGCGACCTTTTGCCGGCAAACCGGCGCCGGCAAGCTGGGTTTCCTCGCCGCGCATTACGTCCGGCGCATCTTCCAGGCGCTGCGCCAGGCCAGGCACGATGCGGATGTCGCGGCTCTGGCCGGGAATGCGGGCGGCCCCCGCGAGGATGGCACTGAGCGGCGCCGGCACGGTGACGTAAGGCGCTTCCAGCCAACCCTGGCGCGAGCCGGCCATGCCGCAGATGATGACCGGCAGTGTGTCAGGTGCGCCGAGCGCCGCCAGATGGCCCTCGAGGATGGTCGAAAAGCCTTTTTGCTGCGCGGTGATCAACCCATCATCGCCGCGACGCTCGGCAAGCACCCCGCCCGCCTCGTCGACCAGCCAGACCCGCATGCGGGTCGTGCCCCAGTCGACGGCGGCGACTGCTGGCGTGCCTTTTGCCGGATTTTGATTCACCGGGCTCACAGGAAACCCCCGTCGACGATCAACATCTGCGCCGTCAGCATACGCGAGGCGTCGGAGGCCAGGAACAGCACCGTGCCGACGATGTCGTCGGGCTGCATGACCTGCTTGATGCATTGCTTGGCGACATGGGCGGCGAGCCTCTCCTCGGTGACCCAGAGTTCCCTTTGCCGGTCGGTGATCACCCAGCCCGGCGCAACGGCGTTGACGCGAATGCCGTCGACGCCAAGCTTGCCGGCCAGCCCCTTGGTGAGGCCCAGAATGCCGGCCTTGGCGGCGGTGTAGGCCGGCATATCAGGATGGTTGATCAGATAGGAGGTCGAGGTGAAGTTGATGATCGACCCGCCGCCGGCCCGCTTCATGCCCGGCGCCACCGCCTGTGCGGTGAAGAAATGCGGGCGCAGATTGACGGCGAGATTGTTGTCCCAGAACTCGACGGTAACGTCGGCGACGTCGTGGCGTTCGTCCCATGCGGCATTGTTGACCAGCACGGTGACGTCGCCATGCGCCTCAGCCGCTTTGGCGGCCGAAGCGCGCAACGCCTCGACGTCGCGCAAATCGGTCTTGAGGTAGAGCGGTCGCCGGCCAAGTTCTTTTTCGACGCGGTCGGCAAGCAGCGTGCTTGGGCCATCGGCGATGTCGATGAAGGCGACATGGGCGCCTTGGCGAACGAAGCCCTCGGTCAGTGCCGCACCAATTCCGGAACCGCCGCCGGTGATCAGCACCGAGGCTCCCCTGAGGTCGGCAAAATCGGCCGATGGCATCATATCTTCATCTCCCGGTCCGGTCGGCGCGCATCCTATCCAGCCAAGTCCGGGGAGCAAGGGCGAAAACGGCGATTTGATTGGCTTATGTCAGACAAAAGGCCGCAAGATGGCGGCCACAGTCGATCTTGGCTCGCGCCGCTGACTTGCTCGACGCAGGCCAGACCGCCGGTCAGACTGCCTTGGCGTAGAGGGCGCCGCGATAGGAATCGCGGAGGTAGCCGAGCGTGGCGTCGGCGTCGACCGGTTTGCCGAAGAGATAGCCCTGGCCGCCGGCGCAGCCGAACTGGACGAGGCGGTCGGCCTGCGCCTCCTCCTCGATGCCTTCGGCGACGACATCCATGCCGAGCCCTTCACACATGGCCAGAATGGCGCGGATGATGTGTTCCGACGGTCGGTCGTCGAGGATCGAGGAGACGAAGGCGCGGTCGATCTTGAGCTTGTCGAAATGGAATTCGCGCAAGCGGCCGAGCGAGGACTGGCCGGTGCCGAAATCGTCGAGCGAGACGCGGATGCCGACGCGACGCAGGTCCTCGACGATCTTCTCGGCCGAGGCCGGATCGTTCATCAGGCCGGTTTCGGTGATCTCGATCTCCAGCCGTCGCGGATCGAAGCCGGTGCGGTCGAGGATCGACAATATGTGCAGGCCAGTGTTCTGGTCGACGAGCTGCGAGGGCGACAGGTTGAAGGACAGGAACAGGTCCTTCGGCCAGCTGCGCGCCGCTTCGGTCGCCTTGCGCAGCACCAGCTGCGATAGCGGGCCGATGATGCCGCGCTCTTCGGCGATCGGGATGAACACGGTCGGCGGCACCACGCCGAGGTCGCGATCGGTCCAGCGCGCCAGCGTCTCGAAGCCGATGGTGCGGCGGGTGGTCAAATCGACGATGGGCTGGAAATGCGGTTCGACCTCACCGGCCGAGACGGCACGGCGCAGCGCCTGTTCGATGCGGGTGACGCGCTTGGCCGCCTCTTCCATTTCGCGGGTGTAGACGACGACGCGGCCACGGCCCGAACGCTTGGCGTGGTAGAGCGCCGTTTCGGCCTTGTTGACGAGGATTTCCGTGGTTTCGTCGCCGGAATAAAACAGCGAGCAGCCAACCGAGGCCGAAAGCCTGGCGGTGCGTTCGCCGACATCGTAGGGCGCCGACAGGATTTCGATCATCATGCGCGACTTCTCGGCCGCCGCCTCCTCCGAGAACACCATCGGGTAGAGGAAGGCGAATTCGTCGGCGCCGATGCGGCAGACCGTAGAGTGGCTGTCCATCGAGGCGCGCAGCCGCATCGCCACCTGGATCAATATGTCGTCGCCGGCCTTGTGGCCGAACAGATCGTTGATCGGCTTGAAGCCGTCGAGGTCGAGAATGCCGACCGTGAACGGCGCGGGATCGTCCGCACGGTCGCTGATCAGGCGATCGACCTTGTCGAAGAAGCGGCGATGGTTGCCAAGCCCGGTCAGCGCATCGGTGAACGCCAGATCCGAGTTTTCCCTGCTTGCCTGCCCGGTGCCAAACGTCGTTTGCATCGGTATCCCTGTTTGTGACGCCCGAAATTTAGGCTGAGACTGGCAGCAAAGCGTTTAGGAAGCGTATCGCGAAATCGATTTTTCGCTGGCGAATGATGCTTTAGCGGACGCGGTAGAGTTCGACCGGGTCTCCGCGCGTTTCGGCCACCGGTTCGAGCCAATCGGGGACGCTTCCCTGCATAAGCCCGGCCAGGAAGCCTTGCGGCGCCTTGGCGGCAAGCATCTTGCTTTCGGCGCTGCCGCGGCAGAGCGCCACCAGGCCGACGTGATGAGCCGCCGCGATCATCCTCGCCTGGTCCGCCGATCCGAGGAAGGCATCGAGCGCAAGCAGGTCGCCGGCGATGTTGCGATGATAGGGGCCGGCAAAGACGCGGTGCCCGGAATAGGCCAGGATGGGCGAACCGAGATTGGAGATGGCAAGCACCGTGGTGTGCGGCAGCCGGGCCAACGCCGCGAAGGAGGCCTTGCGCTCGCAGGACGGATCGCTGTCGGTGTCCTGTGCCTCGACCGAGACCTTGTTGGCCTCGAATACGCTCGACGTCGCGGCGGCAGCACCGGCCCAGACGGCATTCACCGACACCACCCAGACCGCCGCCATGCGCAGCGATACGCTGCGCGCAGGGCTGATCCTCGCCCGTTCGCGCCAGCTTGCGATCCAGGCCGACAGCGGGATGACGGCAAAGGCGATCGAGAATGTCGAGCCGCGGACCTGCCAGGCGCTGACGATGAAGGCGCCGACCAGCAAGGCGCCGACGAGGCTGTCCTGGCGGCGCCATGGTCCGCGCAGGCGAAGCGCCATCAGCGCGATCGCCACCAGCGGCGTGACATAGCGCGCCGCCAGCGACGCCGGCTCGCTGGCGGCAATACTGAACAGCGACTGCGCCTCGTCAATGTGATCGAGCCACAATTCCTTGAGGCGCGGATCGAGGTTTGCGTAGGGAGCCGCAAGGCATTGCGGAAACAGCGCCACGACGACGGCGCCCAGCACAAGCGCGAGCAGGCTAAGCGAGATCAGGCGGCGGCTGGCCGTGCCATTGGACACCGTGAGCGACGTCACGGCGGCAAGCCCCAGTCCGGCGATTGCCGCCACCACGAACTGCACAGCCGAGAAGGCATCGCACTGCGGCTGGCCCATGGCCGATGGCGGGATGGTGGTGACGAAGACGAGGGCTGAAACGCCGGCAAAGCCGAGAACGAAATCCCTGGCGATCCGGCGTTCGCCGCCGGGATCGACGACGAACAGCAAGGCGATGCAGGCGCCGATGGTGGCGACATAGGGCGCGGTTTCCATGCCGACGGCCAGCGTCAGGGCCGCACACAGCCCGGAAATCAGCGCCGCCCAGCGACGCGCCGGCGCCTCGAGCAGCAGGCTGAGGCTGGCCATGGTCAGCGTCAGCTGGACATTGTGATGATCGAGCGCACCCGGCAAGAAAATGCCGATGAAATGCAGCGCCGCCGCGCCGATGACGATAGCGGGCAGCACGGCGCCGACGCCGGCGAAGCTGCGTGCCGCACGGGCTAAAAAAAACACCGCCAGGCAAAACAGCAGCGACGGCCACAGCACCTGTGCGATCGCTTCGGCCATGGCCATGCTGCCGGTCAGCGCCGAGGCGGCGAGGATGATGACGGCGAGCGGTGCGTCGACCAGCCGCGACCAGTGCATGACGAAACCGCCTTCCGGCCCCATCCTGTACTGATGCAGGTCGAACCAGCCCTGGCCGGCCAGCATGTCGCGAACCTCGACCAGCCGCAGCAGGCTGTCATTGTCGCCGCCGGCATTGCTCAATTCGCGAAAGCCCGTGGCGGCATTGACCGCCAGCACCACCAGCATGGCAAGCAGCGCCAGCGTCATATCGGACTTCCAGGAGGAAGCACCCGCCTTGGCTGCGTTCATCATCATGACCTTCGTCGGAAAGACTGCGGCCTTAAACCTAGCCTTAACAGCTTCAATAAATAGTAAAGTCGCCTGAGCGAGGCCGCATATGAGCGCGGCCGGAGGCTCCGCCGGGCGTCGGGAGACGGAAATGCCGCACGAAGTCCGCCATGAGCCGGCCATTGCCGTGCTCCTGCCTTGCTACAATGAGGAACTGACCATCGCCGAGGTGGTGCGGCGCTTTCGCGAGACGCTGCCATCGGCCGACATCTATGTCTATGACAACAATTCGCGCGACCTGACGGCATTAAAGGCCCGCGCAGCGGGCGCCATCGTCGTCCGCGAGCCGCGCCAGGGCAAGGGCAATGTCGTGCGGCGCATGTTCGCCGACATCGATGCGGACATCTATCTGATGGCCGATGGCGACGGCACCTATGCGCCGGAAGATGCCTCGCTGCTGATCAACATCCTGCAGACCGAGCGCTGCGACATGGTGGTAGGCACCAGGCGCGGCGTCACCGACGATGCCGGCCGTTCCGGCCATGCCTTCGGCAACCGCATCTTCAATAGCCTCTACAAGCGGCTGTTCGGCGCCGACTTCACCGACATCTTCTCCGGCTACCGCGTCTTCTCGAGGCGCTTCGTCAAGAGCTTTCCCGCCGTTTCCGGCGGCTTCGAGATCGAGACCGAAATGTCGGTGCATGCCTCGCAGCTGAAACTGCCGGTGAGCGAGATCGCGCTCGATTATGGCCGCCGGCCTGAGGGATCGTCGTCGAAGCTGTCGACCTATCGCGACGGCGCCAGGATCCTGTGGATGTTCGCCATGCTGATGAAGGAGACGCAGCCGCTGCGCTTCTTCGGCGCCTTCGCCATTTTCTTCCTGGCATCGAGCCTTACCCTGATGACGCCGGTGCTGATCGAATTCGCCCAGACCGGCCTCGTGCCGCGCATGCCGACCTGGGTGCTGTCGGTCGGCTTGCTGCTCTTGTCGATGCTTGCGATGGTGACCGGACTGATCCTCGATTCGGTATCGCGCGGACGCGCCGAGCAGAAGCGCATTTTCTATCTCTCCGTCCCGTCGGGCCGGGTCGAACGGCGCGAACGCACGAGCGAAACAGCGAAGGCCGAACCGGGCAAGACGCCCCGGGCCGCCTGAGGCCGTGAGCCGGCTCGCCCGCTTCGTCCTGGCCGGCGGCGTTGGTTTCGTCGCCGATGCCGCGGTGCTCTGGCTGCTCTTGGCGGTGACGCCGCTCGGTCCCTTCGTCGCCCGTGTCCTGTCGATCGGCTTTGCGCTGTGCGTCACCTGGCAGATCAACCGGCACCTGACCTTTTCGCCGTCGAGCCGCGGCGTGGCGCAGGAGGGCGCGCGCTATGGCGGCGTCGGTATCGCCACCAGCATTGTCAACTATCTCGTCTACTGCGCCATCCTGTTCGCGCTGCCGGCAATGCCGCCGCTGGCGGCACTTGCCGTCGCCTCGCTGGTCGCCATGGCGCTGTCCTTCCTCGGTTACTCCCGGCTGGTCTTCGACCGGTAAAGGTCTGGGCCAAGCAAGCGCGATTGGCAGAAGCCGCCAAGTTCCGTATATCGGCGACAGAGCCCGCTGGAGACCAGAAGATGCCCCTGAAGATCGCCGTCCAGATGGACCATGTCTCCACCGTCTCGATCGCCGGCGACACGTCCTTTGCGCTGTCGCTGGAGGCGCAGCGGCGCGGCCACCAATTGTTCCACTACACGCCCGACCGGCTGTCGATGCTGGGCGGCAAGGTGTTTGCCCGCATCGAAGAGATGAAGCTCCGCGACGAGAAGGGCAATCATTATACGCTGGGCGACAAGGTGCGCACCGACCTGTCGGAGATGGATGTGATCCTGCTGCGCCAGGATCCGCCCTTCGACATGAATTACATCACCACCACGCATATTCTGGAGCGCATTCACCCGAAGACATTGGTCGTCAACGACCCGGCCTGGGTGCGCAACAGCCCGGAAAAGATCTTCGTCACCGAATTCCCCGATCTGATGCCGGAAACGCTGATCACCAAGGATCCCCAGGAGGTCGCCGCCTTCCGCAAGGAGTTCGGCGACATCATCGTCAAGCCGCTCTACGGAAATGGCGGCGCCGGCATCTTCCATCTCAAGGAGGATGACCGCAACCTCGCCTCGCTGCTCGAAATGTTCGCCCAGCTGTCACGCGAGCCCTATATCGTTCAGCGTTATCTCAAGGACGTGCGCAAGGGCGACAAGCGCATCATCCTGATCGACGGCGAAGCGGTCGGCGCCATCAACCGCGTGCCGGCCGACCACGACTCGCGCTCCAACATGCATGTCGGCGGCCGCGCCGAAAAGACCGAGCTGACGGAGCGCGAACGCGAGATTTGCGCCCGCATCGGCCCGTCGCTGAAAGAGCGCGGCTTCATCCTGGTCGGCATCGACGTGATCGGCGACTACATGACCGAGATCAACGTGACCTCGCCAACCGGCGTGCGCGAAGTGCAACGCTTTGGTGGCGCGGATATCGCCAGCCTGTTCTGGGACGCGGTAGAGGCGAAGCGGCGGAATTTGGCCGCGTAGTGTGCGTTGCTACGGAGGACTTTGGTGGGTCCAGAGAAGCATCGAAAGATGCTCTTTATCGGGTAAGACTGCCGAGCAAGCGGCTCATCAAATCAAACTATGTCCCGGAAGCGCCGAGGCCTCAGTTTCGGAGGAAGGAGACCGATAAGTCTGGTCTGCAATTTTCGCTGTGGTGTTGCCCAGTCTTTCAGCAGAAAACCCGCATCGGAGTTCTTTTCCAGCAATGCAAAAGCCGCAGACAGTCCGATCAGGTCGACCAAGGTCCTGCGCATTGAGTGGCGGGAGATTAAATGCGCCAGTCCCGGCGCCACTTCGCACCAACGATTGGCCAGTGCCCGCCGTATCGCTATTTCAGTATCAGGCGACATCCTGCCGAGGCCAACTCCGGTACCCAGGATGCGCCCGTCCGCCCAGCCATTGCCGCCGTGAAGCCGATAACTGCCAAGAGCCCGCCCAATCCTCACGGTTCCGCCGATCATATGGGCGGCACGAGCCATATAACCATCGGCACATATCCTTATTTCGTCCGGATCGGATGGACGCATGATTTCAAGCGGAGCTCGACGAAACATCATCCCCGATGTGGTTGACCAAAACCAACCCACGGTACCCCGATCAATAAATAATAATGTCGGGTCAGCTTCGGTGTCGACATGCAGGTAGCCGCTCATTTTCGGCATCGATCGCGGGTCGTTCAGGTGGAATACGGGATGACCGCCCGCAAGCAGGTTGCCGGCCGTATCTATCACCACCTCATCGGAGCTCGACATTGCCGCGATACGGGTTTGGCTGAGATGCGCTCTCACATGGCATTCTATGAAGTCAGGATGCCAAGCATCGTCACCGTCAAGAAAGGAGATCAGGGGCCCGGCTGTCGCGTCAAGCCCGGTCATCATTGCTGTCAACTGCCCGCCATTTTGCAGTCGGGGCAGAAAGCGGAAACGACTGTCGCCAAGCTGGGACAGACACTCTTCAATCCTTCGGCGGGAACCGTCGGTCGAAAAATCATCGACCACCACGCATTCGAACGCAGTGTATGTCTGCGCCGCTACGGATCGGATCGCAGTGTCGATGAATGCCTCTTGATTGAAACAGCCTACGCAAACGGATACGGTTGGTAGCGCGATGTGAGAACCAGCTCCGCTTGGGACGATGTTTTCTTTCAAGAGGCGCTTCTCCGTACACCAGATTTGATCGCCTGAGATATTCCGTCGATCAAATGGCGGTGTTTCTTTGCCAAATTTCTCTCTATCGAAGCGAGTTTTTCTCCGCACTCAAGATCGCAATTGCCGCATGTTGACCCTACAGCACGGGTATCGCCCTCCTACCAAATTCGAGATTGTCAGAGCCATGCTGCGTCATGGCCACAACCTCAGAAAAGGGCACCCTTCCGCGAAGTCGCAACCTGCTCTTCAGGCCAGTTTGCTGTCGGACGATCCGTTCATATCCTATTCGGGAATGTCCGGTACGCCGCTCGGATTAGCAAGTCATATGCCTTTCCTTCCACGCGGCCACCGCGCCTGGTTTCTCATCTCGCCAACCTGGTCCATCGAAAACAGTGCTAGCGTCAAAACCATCCGGACCTATGCCGTTCTGCATAGACTCAAGAACCCCCGTCACTCGCTAATCTTCCTATCCAACACTCAGGCCGAGGCTGATCTGTTGAATCAGTCCGGCGAGGCCGCCGTCCTGCACAACAAGACGTCAACAACCTCCGAACACATATTCAGGCCTCTCGATGACGTCCCTGTAGAATTTGATGCAATCTACAATGCGCAGCTGGCTCCGTGGAAGCGCCATGACTTGTCGCTTGGCATCCAGCGTTGCGCATTTGTCTTCTATCGAGATTCAAGCGGATCCTCCACGACGGAGTCGGAAAGAGCGCGAATAAATCGGCATAGGGAGCTCGCGCCGCATCACGTCTTTATCAACGAGTTTGACGGCACCGGCAAGCCTGTCCGATTGGCACCGGCTCAGGTGAACACGCATCTAAATCGTGCAGCCGTGGGAATCTGTCTCTCTCACCTGGAAGGACCAATGTTCGCCAGCACGGAATATCTTCTCGCGGGCCTTCCAGTGGTCACGACGCCGAACCATGGCGGCCGAGACCTTTATCTGGATGACGACTATTCGCTCACAGTTCCACCCGATCCTCGATCCATCGCGGAGGCTGTCTTAGCGCTGAAGGAGCGACGAATTCCCCGGGATTACATTCGTTCGCAAACTTTGAAACGAATCGAACGAGACCGCGGGCGGTTCATAGACCTTGTAAACGAGATTTTTCTGGAGAGCGGCTCTTCGCGCCGGATCGCCCTGCCTTGGCCTTTCAGATATCCTGTCATGGAGTGGCTTCCACCGCAGGTCGCGATCGATCGATCGCTTTCAGGTTCGGTCGATGCCTTCATCACCGCTTAGAAGCAACACCCTCAGATCGCCGAAGGGCCTAGTCGCCCTTGTTAAACGCGGTCGAGGAGGCGGAGCAGCCGTTCCATTTTGCTTGACCATCTTCCTTTTTTGCAACCGGCACAGCGCGCTGCAGCCACCACGAATGCATGTTCCTGTAATGTTCTTGCCTTGGCCTGAAATCTATGGTTGTCTTGTCCTGACGTCGCTCGCGGTCTGAACCACAAGGCCGAGGCGAGCCGATATCCGGGGGCAGAGCAAGATGGTGGCGCGGGTTCGCACGGTTGCTTTCCAGGGCATCGAGGCCGTACCGGTCGATGTCCAGGTGATGATCGCGCCGGGCAAGGTCGGCATGCAGATCGTCGGGCTGGCCGACAAGGCGGTGGCCGAAAGCCGCGAGCGCGTGCAGGCGGCACTGCATGCGTCGGGGCTGTCGATGCCGTCGAAGAAGGTGACGGTCAACCTGGCGCCTGCCGATCTTCCTAAGGAAGGGAGCCATTACGACCTGCCGATCGCGCTCGGCCTGATGGCTGCACTCGGCGCCATTCCGGGCGACATGCTGGCCTCCTATGTCGTGCTCGGAGAATTGTCGCTCGACGGCACCATTGCCACGGTCGCCGGCGCGCTGCCGGCGGCGATCGGCGCCAATGCCGAGGGAAAGGGCCTGATCTGCCCGTTCGGCTGCGGGCCGGAAGCGGCCTGGGCGGGCAAGGATTTCGACATATTGGCGCCGCGCAGCCTGATTGCCATCGCCAATCATTTTCGCGGCACGCAGGTGCTGTCGCGGCCCGAGCCCGGCATCCATGTCTCGGCCCGCGACCTGCCCGACCTTTCAGACATCAAGGGCCAGGAAAGCGCCAAGCGGGCGCTGGAAGTGGCGGCGGCCGGCGGCCACAATCTGTTGATGGTCGGGCCTCCCGGCTCGGGAAAATCGATGCTGGCGCAGAGGCTGCCTTCAATTCTGCCGCCACTGGCGCCCAAGGAACTTCTTGAAGTCTCGATGATCGCCTCGGTGGCCGGCGAGCTCGGCGAAGGCAAGCTCACCGACCGGCGGCCGTTCCGCGCCCCGCACCATTCGGCTTCGATGGCGGCAATGGTCGGCGGCGGCATCAGGGCGCGGCCGGGCGAAGTATCGCTTGCCCATAACGGCGTGCTGTTCCTCGACGAGTTTCCCGAATTCACGCCGCAGACCTTGGATGCGCTGCGCCAGCCACTGGAGACCGGCGACTGCATGATCGCGCGCGCCAACCACCGCGTCACCTATCCAGCGCGCATCCAGCTGGTGGCGGCGATGAACCCGTGCCGTTGCGGCATGGCCGGCGAGCCCGGCTATCGCTGCCTGCGCGGTGAGCGCTGCCGCACCGACTACCAGGCGCGCATTTCCGGCCCGCTGCTCGACCGCATCGATCTCAGGATCGAGGTGCCTGCGGTTTCGGCCGCCGATCTGATCCGGCCGGATCGGGCGGAGAAAAGTGCCGCCGTTGCGCAGCGCGTCGCGCGCGCCCGCACCATCCAGCGCGAACGGTTCGAGCGGCTCGGCGTGACCAGCGCGACCACCAACGCGCATTGCTCGCCTTCTGTTATCGAGGACATCGCGATGCCGGATGCCGCCGGCCTGTCTCTGTTGAAGGACGCCAGCGAAAAGCTCGGCTTTTCCGCGCGCGCCTATCATCGGGTGCTGAAAGTGGCGCGCACGCTGGCCGATCTCGAAGCGAGAGAAACCGTCGGCCGCATTCACCTGGCCGAGGCGATTTCCTACCGCATGATGTCGGAGCGGGTGGCGCAGGCGGCGTAACGCTCCTCCTTGAGGGGAAGGTGGCCCCGAAGCGGCAGGGTGGGGGTCGCCGAAGAATGGTCGATCTTTTTGGAGCCGAGCCGAGAAAGGGCCTCTGCAATGACATTGCTTGTAGTGTCGTCCGAAGGGAGTCGCCGCACTTCACGCAGGACCCCACCCGGCCCTTCGGGCCACCCTCCCCTCAAGGGGGAGGGAAATGCAGGCGCTAATTCGCCCGCTCTTTCGCCTTCAGCTCCAGCCGCCGTGCGTGCAGCACCGGTTCCGTATAGCCATTCGGCTGTTCGCGGCCTCTAAACACCAGGTCGCAGGCGGCGTGGAAGGCGATGGAATTGTCGAAATCGGTGGCCATCGGGCGGTAGAGCGGGTCGCCGACATTTTGGAGGTCGACGATCGCTGCCATGCGCCGCAGCGAATCCATCACCTGGATCTGCGAGCACACCTTGTGGTGCAGCCAGTTGGCGATGTGCTGCGAGGAGATGCGCAGCGTGGCGCGGTCTTCCATCAGGCCGACATCGTTGATGTCGGGCACTTTCGAGCAGCCGACGCCCTGGTCGATCCAGCGCACGACATAGCCAAGAATACCTTGCGCATTGTTGTCGAGTTCGCGCTGGATCTCGTCGGGGGTCCAGTTCGGCCGCACCGCCACCGGCACCGACAATATATCATCGAGCTTCGCCTTCGGCCGGCTCTTGAGCGCCGCCTGGACGGCATGGACATCGACCTTGTGATAGTGCGTGGCGTGCAACGTCGCCGCCGTCGGCGACGGCACCCAGGCGGTGTTGGCGCCGGCCTTGGGATGCGCGATCTTCTGTTCCAGCATCGCCGCCATCAGATCCGGCATCGCCCACATGCCCTTGCCGATCTGGGCGTGGCCGGCCAGACCGCATTCCAGCCCGGTGTCGACATTCCACGCCTCATAGGCGGAAATCCAGGCGGCCTGCTTCATGTCGTCCTTGCGGATCATCGGCCCGGCTTCCATCGAGGTGTGGATCTCGTCGCCTGTGCGGTCGAGGAAGCCGGTGTTGATGAACACGACGCGTTCCTTCGCGGCGCGGATCGCCTCCTTGAGGTTGACGGTGGTGCGCCGCTCCTCGTCCATGATGCCCATCTTGATGGTGTTTGCCGCCATACCGAGCAGCGCTTCGACGCGGTCGAAAATCTCGACTGCGAAGGCGACTTCCTCCGGCCCATGCATCTTCGGCTTCACCACATACATCGAGCCCGCGCGGGAATTCATCCGACGCCCGTTGGCGCCGACATCGTGCAGCGCGATCAGCGCCGTCAGCGCCGCATCCATGATGCCTTCCGGCACCTCGTTGCCATCGCGGTCGAGGATGGCCGGATTGGTCATCAGGTGCCCGACGTTTCTCACCAGCATCAGCGAGCGGCCGGGCAAGCTCAGCGCGCCACCACTGGGCGCGGTCCAGGCGCGGTCCGGATTGAGCTTGCGCGTGAAGGTTTTGCCGCCCTTGCTGATTTCCTCCGCCAGATCGCCCTTCATCAGGCCGAGCCAGTTGCGGTAGACGATGACCTTGTCCTCGGCATCCACCGCCGCGACCGAATCCTCGCAGTCCTGGATGGTGGTCAGCGCCGATTCCAGGATCACGTCGGCAATGCCGGCCGGGTCGGTGCGGCCGATCTGGTTGGTGCGGTCGATGAGGATCTCGATGTGCAGGCCGTTCTGTACCAGCAGGATGGCTTCCGGGTTGGCGCCGTCGCCGCGATAGCCGGCAAATTGTTTCGGGTTGGCCAGCGTGGTGCCGCCGGCGCCGGCGCCGAGCCGCAAGGTGCCACCCGAAACCGTCAGCCCGTTCACGCCGGCCCATTTGCCCGAGGTGAGCGGCACGGACTCGTCTAGAAAACTCTTCGCCCAGGCAACCACCTTGGCACCGCGCACGGGGTTGAAGCTTTTGCCCTTCTCGGCGCCACCGGTCTCGGCAATGGCGTCGGTGCCGTAGAGCGCATCGTAGAGCGAGCCCCAGCGAGCATTGGCGGCGTTGATCGCATAACGCGCATTCATCACCGGCACCACCAGCTGCGGCCCGGCAACGCTGGCGATCTCGGGGTCGACATTGTCGGTCGACACGGAGAAGGCCGGCCCTTCGGGCACGAGATAGCCGATCTCACGCAAGAAGCTTTTGTAGGCCTCCATATCGATGGGCGCGCCATTGGCGCGGTGCCAGGCGTCGATCTGTTCCTGCATGGCGTCGCGTTTGGCCAACAGCGCTCGGTTCTTCGGCGCCAGATCATGCACGATGGCCGAAAAGCCGTTCCAGAAAACGTCCGCGGCAATACCGGTACCCGGCAGCGCTTCGCCGACAAAGTCATGCAGTTCGCGGGCAATCCGCAATCCGGCGATCTCGACGCGATCGGTCATCAGGGCTTCTCCAGATGAAAGGCTTTGCGGCCTTTGGCATGTCAGGGGTGAAGGGTCAATTCAGCTTAG
Source organism: Mesorhizobium sp. M0292 (assembly GCF_040321695.1). NCBI lineage: Bacteria > Pseudomonadati > Pseudomonadota > Alphaproteobacteria > Hyphomicrobiales > Phyllobacteriaceae > Mesorhizobium > Mesorhizobium sp. M0292. The sequence goes on along the minus strand of NZ_JAMYSB010000007.1, from coordinate 89,195 downwards.
GGTGAAGCCGGGGATTTTGAAGCTGCGGATCTCCCCCCTCGTGGGGGAGATTACCCTAAACCGCAATCCTCGGCCGACCCGATGCAACCGCCACCACATGCGCTTCGATAAACATCCGTTGGGCCTCAACCGTAGACACCTTGAACTCGGTCGAAACGTCGATCTCGGCATTATCCGTGCCGGCATCCTTCGCGCGCGCGGCTACGATCGCCCGCACATCAGCCTCCGCTGCCGCGATCGCCTCGGCCTCGTCCGTGAAGTCGCGCACCGTTTGCCCCGACGCCAAACGAAACAAACCTTCCTTAGGCTGGCTGACGCGGGCTTCGGCGGAGACGCGGACCTGGCCGACGACGGCGCCGAGCGCGTTGGCGACATCGGTATCCTCCGGCACCACGCACTCATTACCGACCAGCTCGGCCAAGCCGGCATAGTGCAGCGGCGCCGAGGCGCCGAGGCCAATGACCGGACGATCGAGCGCGACGCTGAGCCTTGCGATGCCGGGATGGGAATCGACGGCGCGCTGCACCAGCGCATGCGCGACGGTGGCGGCGCCATCCAGCCCATCCTCGGCAAAGGCTGTCTCCAGAATGTATTCGGCCGACCAGCGCGTGAGCGTCAGTAGCACGCGTTCGGAAATCACCTCCGGAGACGGCGCGATGTACTGGCCTCGCCCATCACGCTTGCGGGCAAACAGTTCGGCGGCGAGCCGGGCCGCAAGCGGGTCCCAGTTGGCCTGCTTGCCGAGCACATGGGCGGCGTCCGAGGGGGTGAAGCCCGAGATATGCACAAGACCGCGCGAGACCAGCCGGTTCAGCGTGGCGTTCTGGGCGTTCGAGGTGAGCAGCCTGTCGATGGCGAGCGGCACGGCACCAATCAGTTCATACAGTTTCGCCTCGGGCGCGGTCAGGCCGGCGGCGAGCCTGTCCGGCACGCCGGTGCGCAACGCAAAGCGGCCGTCCATGCGGCCGGGGTTGGGCGCCCTGAGCTGGCGCTCGAGCTCCGATGTCACGGAAACACCATGCATCATGCCGGCCAGCGCCATTGGCACCAGGCGGCGCGGCCCGAGCAGGATTTTCGGGTTGAGCGCGCCATCTTCCAGCGCCACTTCGGAATCGCCGCCGAGGCCGAAGGTGCGCATGGCGACCGCCTCGACCATGGTGCGGAAGCCGCCGACAGTGGCGCCTTCGGGATCGAGCCGAGGACGGCCGCCGTCGAGCACGGCGACATCGGTGGTGGTGCCGCCAATGTCGGACACCATGGCGTTGTCCAGGCCCGTCATGTGGCGGGCGCCGACCAGGCTGGCGGCCGGGCCGGAGAGGATGGTCTCGATCGGCCGCTGGCGGGCAAACGCCGCCGAAACCAGCGCGCCATCGCCGCGCACCACCATCAGGGGCGCTGCGATGTTGCGGGCTTCCAAAAATCCTTCGGTTGCCGCCACCAGCCGGTCGATCATCGAGATCAGCCTGGCGTTGAGCAAGGTGGTGAGCGCGCGGCGCGGGCCGCCGAGCTTGGCCGACAATTCGTGGCTGGCGGTGACCGGCAGGCCGGTCTTTTCGCGGATGAAGTCGCGCGCGGCGAGTTCATGCGCCGGGTTGCGGGTGGCGAAATAGGCGCAGACGGCAAAGCCCGACACCGAGGCGCCGAGTTCAGGGATCGCCGCTTCCAGATCCGACAGATCGAGCTTGGCCGCATTGCCGTGCACGTCATGGCCGCCCGGACAAAACACCACCGGATCGGTGCCGAGCGCGGTCTTCAGCCCGTCGCGCGCAAGGTCGGCCCCGGTAAAGCCGATCATGATGAGCGCCACACGCCCACCCTGGCCCTCGACCAGCGCATTGGTGGCGAGCGTCGTCGACATCGACACGAGTTTGATGGCGGCCGGATCAGTGGCCGATTTTTCCAGCACCGCATCGACCGCGCCGGAAATGCCGACGGCAAGATCGTGCCGCGTCGTCAGCGCCTTGGCCTTGGCCAGCACATTGCCTTTTGGCCCGCCTTGTTCCGACCACAGCACGGCATCGGTATAGGTGCCACCGGTGTCAATACCGAGGAACAGGGGTTTTGGCTTGGCGGTCATTTCTGGCGGTCCGGAATTCTGCTCCCCGCCCTTAGCCGATACGGCCCGGCGGATAAAGGCGGGAGAGGTGGGCCAGTTTGACCTCGTCGCCGCTCATGCCCGCCAAACTTTGTAACGGTCACATTTTTTCATTGGTGCGTGGCCTGCCTTTGCGTGCACCATGCTCCGAACTCATCGCTTTCAGGACTTCGCCATGACCACGCTTCCCGGCATCGCCGACATCCATGCCGCCGCCGCGCGGCTCTCCGGCCTGATCGCCGAAACGACCTTGATCGAATCGCTGGAACTCAACAAGCGCTTCGGCGGCCGCATCCTGTTCAAGCCGGAGACGCTGCAGCGCACCGGCTCGTTCAAGTTCCGCGGCGCCTACAACAAACTGTCTTCGCTGAGCGAAGAAGAGCGCAGCCGCGGCGTCGTCGCCTTCTCCTCCGGCAACCATGCTCAGGGCGTCGCCGCGGCGGCTGCCATGTTCGGCGTCAAGGCGGTCATTGCCATGCCGGCCGACGCGCCGGCGATGAAGATCGCCAATGTCCGCAAGATGGGCGCCGAAGTGGTGCCGTTCGACCGCTTTCGCGACGACCGCATGACGGTGGTGCGACCCTACATGGACAAGGGCATGGTGCTGGTGCCTCCTTTCGACGATCCGGCCATCATCGCCGGCCAGGGCACGATCGGTCTCGAACTGATGCGCCAGGCAAAAGCGCTCGGCGTCAGCCTCGACGCGGTCGTCATTCCCTGTGGCGGCGGCGGCCTGACGAGCGGCATTTCGATCGCCGTCAAGGATGCCTCGCCGGCCACGGCAGTCTGGGCCGTCGAGCCCGAGCATTTCGACGACACCCGCCGCTCGCTGATCGAAGGAAAAAGGGTTTCCAACGAGCCCGGCCACAGTTCGATCTGCGATGCGATCCTCACCGCAGAGCCCGGCGCGATCACCTTCGAGATCAACCGCAAGAACCTCGCCGGCGCCATCGCCGTCTCCGACAAGGCGGCCGCACAGGCGGTGCGCGACGCCATGGCCCATCTCAAGCTGGTGGTCGAACCCGGCGGCTGCGTGGCGCTGGCGGCGCTCTCGTCAGGCGAGATCGAACTGTCGGGCAAATGCGTCGCCGTCGTGCTGTCAGGCGGCAATGTCGATTTCACCACCTACGCCGAGATCATGGCCGCGGCCTGAGAACCGATATGGCAGACGCTGAGATAAGGGCGGCTCTCGATCGCCATTGGGCTGCCTCCGATGCCAATGATTTCGAGACGGAGCATCAGATTTATCGCGACGACGCGGTGCTTGACTATCCGCAGTCAGGCGAGCGCATCAGCGGACGGCACAACATCCAGCCGTCGCGCGCCGCCCAGCCCAACCGGAAGCGCTTTGCCGTGCGGCGGATCACCGGGTCAGGCGACCTCTGGATCACCGAGTATGTCCTGACCTATGACGGGATTCCGTCCTATACGGTGAGCATCATGGAGTTCGTCGATGGCAAGGTGGTTCGCGAGACCCAGTATTTCGGCGATCCGTTCGAGCCGGGGCAGTCGCGCGCGCAATGGGTCGAACGGATACCTTGAAACACGGCGGCGGTAGCATGACCAGCCACCATCCGCTCGATCGTGCCGAACTGCCTGATGATACGGCCGATCTCGCCCGCTATCTCATCGGCAAGCTCGTGGTGCGGGAATTGCCGGAAGGCATCGTCGGCGGCCGTATCGTCGAGACCGAGGCCTATGTCACCGGCGACGCCGCCGGTCACGGCTATCGCGGGATGACGCCGCGCAACCGTTCGATGTTTCTTGAGGCCGGGCACGCCTATGTCTATCTCGCCTATGGCGTCTCCTGGATGCTCAATGTTTCGAGCGAGGGGCCAGGGACCGGCACCGGTGTGCTGATCCGGGCGCTCGAACCGCTCGAAGGCATTGCCATCATGCGGCAGAACCGGGGCGTCGAACGCCTGCGCGACGTGGCGCGCGGGCCGGGACGGCTCGCACAGGCATTGCGGATCGACCGTTCGCTGGACGGCCTCGATCTTTGCCGCCAAGGACCGCTATGGCTGGCAGCCGACGAGCACGAGCCCGGCGACATCGGCCAAGGCATCCGCATCGGCATCACGAAGGATGCGGACCGCCCGCTGCGGTTCTATGTGAGGGGCAGTCCGTTCGTCAGCGGTCCACGATCGCTCAATTCCTGAACGCTCAGTCGAGCGTGCGCCTGAACCGCACCAATGCGACGCCGGCAAACAGGGCCACGAACCCGACCAGCCAGGCGATCTCGCCCGCAACCGCCGGCAGTTCAGCGCCCTTCAGCATCACCGCGCGGGTGATGCGCAGAAAATGCGTCAGCGGAAAAATCTCGCCGAAGGTCTGCGCCCAGCCCGGCATGCCGCGATAGGGGAACATGAAGCCGGACAGCAGGATCGACGGCAGGAAGAAGAAGAAGGTCAGCTGCAGCGCCTGCATCTGCGTGCGGGCGATGGTCGAGATGGTGTAGCCAAGCAGCACCAGCGCCAGCACGAACACCAGCACGGCGGTAAGCAGCAGCGACATCGAGCCGGTGAAAGGAATGGCGAACAGAAGCTTGGACGCCGCCAGCACCACCACCACCTGGACGCCACCGACCACAAGATAGGGCAGCACCTTGCCCAGCATGATCTCGAACGGGCTGGACGGCATGGCGAGCAGGTTTTCCATCGTGCCGCGCTCGGTCTCGCGGGTCAGCGCGATCGAGGTCATCATCACCAGGGTCATCTGCAGGATGACGCCGAGCAGGCCGGGCACGATGTTGTATTGCGAGATGCCTTCCGGATTGTAGCGCTGGTGCACCACCACATCGAGCTGGCCCCTGGCGGCCTCACTCGCCGCCTCCTGCATGCCTTGCGCCCGAAGCAGCGCCTGGCTGGCCACTTTGCTTAGCGTCGAGATGGCGCCGCTGGCGGCGGCCGGGTCGGTGGCGTCGGCCTCGATGAGTATCTGCGGATTGTCGCCGCGCTCCACCCGGCGGCCGAAATCGGCCGGGATGGTGACGACGAAGGCGACATCGCCGCGCGCCATCAGGAATTCGGCAGCCTCGGCACTTTGCGCAACATGGTCGAAGCGGTAGTAGCCGGTCGTCTGCAGGGCCGCGACAATGGCGCGGGTGTAGGGGTCGTTGCTGGTCGCCACCAGTGCGGCAGGCAGGCTTTTGGGATCGTTGTTGATGGCGTAGCCGAACAGCACCAGCTGCAAAAGCGGCACGCCCAGCATCATGGCGAAGGTGATGCGGTCGCGCCGCATCTGGATGAATTCCTTGATCAGCAGCGCACCGAGCCTGGCGAAGGAGAAGACGCTGTTCATGCCATATTGTCCTTCGAGCCGGACATGAACTGGATGAAGACGTCCTCGAGGCTGGTCTCGCCGGGTTTTACGCTGACGCCCTTGTGCTCCTTCTCGACATCGGCGAGCGCCTTTTCGAGCTTTGCCTTGTCGGAGCCGACGACATGCAGCGTCGCGCCGAACGGCGCCACCTGGTCGACGCCGGGCCGGTCCCTGAGTGCATCGGCGACCTGGTCGAGGCGCGGTCCCTGCAGTACGAAGGTGGTCAGACCGGCATTCGTCACCACCTCGTCCACCGTGCCGGTGGCCAGCATCTTGCCGTAGGAGATGTAGCTGATGCGGTGGCAGCGCTCGGCCTCGTCCATGTAGTGGGTGGACACCAGCACGGTCAGACCGCCGCTCGCCAGCCGGTGGATCTCGTCCCAGAATTCGCGCCGCGCCTTCGGATCGACGCCGGCGGTCGGCTCGTCGAGCAGCAGCAGCTTCGGCTTGTGCATGATGCAGGCGGCCAGTGCCAGCCGCTGCTTCCAGCCGCCCGACAGCGTGCCGGCGAGCTGGTTGCGGCGGCTCGTCAGGCCAAGCTCTTCCAGCGTTTTCGACACATGCTCCTCGACCGGCTTCAGTCGGTAGAGCCGCGCCACGAATTCGAGATTCTCGCCGATCGTCAAATCCTCGTAGAACGAGAATTTCTGCGTCATGTAACCGACTTCGCGCTTGATGCGGAGCGACTCGGTGCGGATGTTGAAACCCAGCACCGTACCTTCGCCCTCGTCGGGCGTCAGCAGGCCGCACATGATGCGGATGGTCGTCGTCTTGCCGGACCCGTTGGGCCCGAGAAAGCCGACGATCTCGCCCTCGGCCACCGTCATCGTCACATGGTCGACGACAGTCTTGTCGCCGAAACGCTTGACCAGGCCATGAACGTCGATGGCGTTCATTTTGCGGAGGCCGCCAGCTCGACATCGACGATCTGTCCGGGCTGCAGCGCTTGCGCCTTGCCCTCAGGCCGCGCCTCGACGAGGTAGACCAGCTTCTGCCGGTTCTCGAGCGAGTAGATCACCGGCGGGGTGAATTCCGGGTCGGGCGAGACATAGCTGACGCGCGCCTTCACCTCCGGCCCGCAGCCGTCGCAATGGACGACAAGCAGCGTGCCGACTTTGATCGACGAGAACGCACTTTCCGGGACATAGACGCTGAGCTTCACCGCACCGTCCGGCAACATCGAAATGACAGGCGCGGTCGGACCAGCGGTGTCGCCGGGATTGCGGATGACGTCATTGATGCGGCCGGGCGAGGGTGCCGCCAGCACGCGCTTCGATAGCCGCCACTCAGCCTGTTCCAACGCCGACTGTGCCTGTTTGACCTGATTGTCTGCCGCCTTGATCGTTTCGGGACGCGCAGGCAGACCGCCGACGGCGAGGTTGGCCTGCGCCTGGCCGACCTGCGCATTGGCGGTCTCCAGCGTCGCGGCGGCGGTGTCGTAGTCGGCCTGCGTGCCGGCACCGCGCTTGAACAGGTCGGCGGCGCGGTCGTATTTGCGCTTGGCATCCGTGGCCTGGGCCTTGGCCATGTCGACCTCGGCCTTCAGCACCGCGATCTCTTCCGGCCGCTTGCCGATCTGCAGGTCGGCCAGCTGCGCCTGCGCCTGGGCGAGGGCCGCTTCAGCCTGGGCCACGGCGATTTTTGCGTCGGCGCTTTCCAGCGTCACCACCTGCGTGCCTGATACAACACGGTCGCCGCGCTTGACCGCGACGGTCTCGACCTGCGCCACTTCGATCGGCGCCAGCAAGACATAGTCGCCCTCGACATAGCCGACGGCAAGCGGCGCTGCCGGCGCGCAGGCGCCGAACAGCTGGGCCGCGAGCGGCAGGGAACAGAGAAAACTCATCGCTTGCCCTCCTTGCGGGCGACCGGATTGCGGGCCGCCAGTATGGCGCCAAGATTGCCTGTCACCGCCGCCACCACCTTGGCGGCCTCGGTGTTGCCGATCTCGCGCCAGCCCATACGACGCATCACTGCTTCGCGACCGATGCGGAAATAGATGACCTGGCCGATCAGCGTGAAGACCACGAGCTTGGTGGCCTCGCTTTCGGCCGGCTCGCCCGTCGCCTGTTCCCAGATCTGGCAGAGGCGGCGATGCGTCGGTTCGAACACCCCGTCATAGATGCGGTCGAGTGCGGCGGTCGGATGCGACAACTCTCTAAGTACGAATTGTACGATATCGCCCGCCTCCGGCCGGGCGACGATAAATCCTACCATCCGCTCCAATGCGGTCGTGAGCTGCGCCCGCGCCGTCTCTGAACTGGCTTGACCTTGCAGCTGCATGCCGCCGAGCGCCTGGCCGGCAACCGCCTGGATAGTCTCGACGATGTGGTCGGCGGCGGCCCCGCGGAGCCCTTCCTTGCCGCCGAAATGATAGGCGATGGAGCCGATGTTGGCCTTCGCCTCCGCCGCGATCTCGCGCGTCGAGGTGCCGTCGAAGCCCTGCCGCCCGAACAGTTTGAGCGCGGCCAGCACCAGTGCGGCGCGCGTCTGCTCGGCGGGCGATGTCTCCTGGCGGGGCATTTTGTCGGGCGCGGATTTGATCATGTCGGCGTGTTTAATCAATCGATTGATTAAAGTCAAATTGATTATCTACGGCCGCTTGCCATGTCGGGCCGCAGACGCTTTAGTGCGCGGCCATGGGCAAGGAAGTCGAACGCAAGTTCCTGGTCTCCACCGCCGAATGGCTAGAAATGGCCGAGGCGAATATACGCATTCGCCAGTTCTACCTTGCCGCAGCACCTGACCGCACCGTGCGCGTGCGCATCAGCGACGGCAGTTCGGCGAAGCTGACGCTCAAATTCGGCAGCAAGATCCGCGAGCGTGACGAATACGAATATGAAATTCCACTGGCGGACGCAGAGGAGATGCTGGCCTTCGCCGTCGGACATGTCATCGAGAAGACACGCCACCATGTTAGGCATCGCGGCTATCTCTACGAAGTCGATGTTTTCGGCGGGATTCTAGCCGGCCTTGTGGTGGCCGAACTGGAGACGCCGGAGGATGTACCTGACGAAATGCTGCCTGATTGGCTCGGCCGCGAAGTGACCGGCGAGCAGAGATTTTACAACGCGTCGCTCGCCCTAGAGCCGGATGATTTTAGGTCGGGTCGACCTAAAATCGGAATCCGGCTCTAAATCAAAAGAGATGGACCATGATGTCGTCCGAAAACCGCTTCACACTTTTCGGCATCATGCTCTAGGGGGATTCCGGAGATCGCCGCATGAGCTTTCGCATCGATCCGCGCCTGCCGCTGACCGGCGAGGTCAGGCGTATCCTTGGCGAGGAGATCGGCAAGGCGCTTGCCCATCTGGCCGTCGCGCGCGACCAGCCGGAGCAGGCATTGCACAAATGCCGCAAGCGGCTGAAGAGCGCGCGCGCCTTGCTGCGGCTGGTCCGTTCCGGAAATGAAACATTCTGTCGGACTGAGAACCAATGCTACCGTCAGGTGGCGGCGCTGCTTGCCGGGCCGCGCGAGGCGACCGCGCTGGTCGAGACCGTCGACCGGCTGGCAGCCGCCTTTCCCGAGCAGGTTGCCGGCGGCGGCCTCGACAGCGTGCGCGACCGGCTGATTGCCCGCCAGCATGAAACGCATGCCGGCGCCGGCCTCGACGCCGCCATAGGCGCGGCCACCGCCGCCTGCGAGGAAGGCCTCATCAGGATAGAGCGGCTGCTGCTCCCCGATCTGCCTGAGCATGCAGCCGATGTGCTTGCGGAAGGCGCTCGCAAGACCTTGCGCCGTGCCAGGAAGGCGCTGGACCGGGCGGGATCGCGCGGCGAAGCAGAGGATTTCCACGATCTGCGCAAGGCTGCCAAGACCCACTCGATGCATTTGTCGCTGCTCGGCCGGCTGTGGCCGACGCCGATCAAGGTGCGGCGCAAGGCGGTCGACGAACTGGGCGAAAGGCTCGGCGAACTGCACGACGTCTTCGTCATGCGCGTGTTGCTCGAGGCCGACGGTGAGCCGCTCGGCGATGCGCAGGATACAAGGCTTCTTGGCAAGCTTTTGAAGCGCTCGGAAAAAAGCCTGAAGAAGAGCTGCCTCGCCGGAGCGGCCGAGCTGTTCGGCGACAGCCCCAAGCGCTCGACAAAGAAACTCGCGCGCAATGCGCGCGACGACCTCGCCGGCCCGGTATTGTCGAAAGAGGTCCCGGTCGGTTGATCATGGCCGAGGACGTCACCTCGTGCTAGTCACACTTTGCCATGACCGCGCCGCGCGACACGCTTCTCGACCGACTTGGCCGCTGGCTTGCCGGCCGGCTGCAGGACGAATCCTCGGGCTATGAGCCCTACACGCCGTCCGACGCCGAGACGTTGCGGCGCACGCTCGAACCCGGCGACATCCTGCTCATCGAAGGCAACCAGAAGATCTCCGCGGCCATTAAATACCTGACACAGTCGACCTGGTCGCATGCGGCCTTCTATATCGGCGATGCGTTGTCCGAACCGGAGGACGGATCGGAACGGCGTCGGCTGATCGAAGTCACGCTCGGCGAAGGCTGTGTCGCCGTGCCGCTGTCGCGCTACCGCACCTACAACACCCGTATCTGCCGGGCGAGCGGGCTGGCGCCGGAAGACCGCGACCATGTCGTCGCCTTCATGATCGGCAAGCTCGGCCTGAAATACGATCTCAAGAACATCTTCGACATGCTGCGCTTTTTCCTGCCGACGCCACCGGTGCCGGTGCGCTGGCGCCGCCGCATGCTGGCTTTCGGTTCCGGCGATCCGACGCGCGCCATTTGCTCGACGCTGATCGCCGAAGCCTATGGCGAGATCCGCTACCCGATCCTGCCCGAGATCACCCGCGCGCCCGGCCGCGCCTCGGCGCAGTCGAACTATTCGCGCCGCGAAATCCTGCACATCCGCCACCACTCGCTCTACACGCCGCGCGACTTCGACCTGTCGCCCTTCTTCCGCATCGTCAAACCGACGCTGGAATATGGTTTCGACTACCGGGCGGTGACCTGGGAAGATAGGGCCGCTGAGGCGAAGGCCGCCGAATAGCAACCATTCAAACCGGCGCCGATGGCGAGTGGCGCCCTATGAGATCATTCGAGACAGTGTCGATGATCTCAGCGGAAAGCGTCGGATCGGGCACGACGCGGGAGAGGATCACCGATCCGACCATTTCCGCTAGGAATGCGATCGCGGCACTCCGCTTCGCGGCCGGGTCGCTTCCCGGCAGGAGTGAAATGATCAACGCGACATAATTGCTGACGATGCTTCCGAAGAACGATCGAAGCGCTGGATCGTCGTGCCGGGCGGCATCGGCCGCCAGTGCGGTGAGGCTGCATCCGTGCCCCGGATTGTCGCGATGATGGTCCGAGATGTAGTGGCGCACGAGCGTCTCAAACGGAGTATCGGTCGAAGCGAGCCGGGCGGATAGATCGGCGCTCATGTCACTGAAGGCCCGCTGCATGGCCTGAACGATGAGGTCGTCCTTCGACTTGAATTGTCGGTAGAAGCCTCCGTGGGTAAGCCCGGCCGCGCTCATCAGATCGGCAATGCCGATCCCGTCGATCCCTTGTTCGCGGAAGAGCTTTGCGGCGGTATCGATGACCCGCTCTCGATTTAACTCGACCATCTCCTTGCTCACCTTCACGACCGCATCCTCTCCTATTGATGATGATCGACATATAAGACATGGCGGAGGCGCTTGACAATGATTATGGCGGTCATTATCACCTAATGATTACGATCATAATCATTAGGCAGGAAAGTTGAGATGACACAAGTTCAGTCGCGCGCCGAGAAGATCGCGCTGATCACCGGCGCTTCGGGTGGCATCGGGCATGCGGCCGGACTTGCGCTCATCCGGGCGGGGTATCGCGTGTTCGGCACCAGCCGCCGAGCTGCGCCCAACGAAGTGCGTCAGGGCATTCACATGGTCCCTTGCGACGTCACCGATGATGGGTCCGCCAGAGACGCCATCAAGCAAGTTGTCGCCCTCGCCGGCCGGATCGACGTACTGGTAAACAATGCGGGCCGCAGCCTGATCGGCGGCGCCGAGGAATCATCGGTCGCTCAAGCCCAAAGCCTGTTCGACATAAATGTCTTCGGCATCGTTCGCATGACCAATGAAGTGCTGCCCATCATGCGCAGACAGGGCGAGGGCCGGATCATCAACATCAGTTCGGTGTCCGGTTTCCTGCCGGGGCCATTCACCGCCCTCTACACCGCCACCAAACACGCAGTCGAAGGATATTCCGAGTCGCTCGATCACGAACTTCGAACGTTCGGCATCAGGGTTTCCCTTGTCGAGCCCGCCTTCACCCGCACCGGACTGGAAGAGAACGCCGAACAGCCTGACCGGATTTCCGGCGTCTACGAACAGGGGCGCTCAGCCATGAATTCGACCTGGCGCAACAGAATCGCGAGCGGCGATCCGGTGGAAGCCGTGGCCGACAAAGTGGTACAGGCAGCCACCGAAAAGACGCCGAGCATGCGCTATACGCCTGGCAAAACGGCAGGCCGTCTTCGCTTCATGCGGCGCTTCGTGCCCGAAAACATGTTCGACAAGAGCTTCCGCAAGCAGATGGGCGTGGCCGATTGATCTAAAATCACGGCATCGCCAGGCCAGTCCGGCAGGCGAGCCTCCTTTCGCCGAGGAGCGACGAATGAAGTCCTATTTGTGCAAATATATTCCGACGCGTTCCGACTTTCTGGCAACGATGACCACCGATGAGGAAGAGTGGATGAAGCAGCACGGAGCATTCCTGGATGACCTGCTTGAAAAGAGGCTTATCGTCGCGCACGGCCCCGTGATGGACCCGGCTGGCGGTTATGGGGTGTCGCTCTATCGGATTGCCGATGATCTGGACATAGAGGCGATCACCTCGGAGGACCCGATCGTGAAGAATGGCGCCGGGCACTACGAACACCATCCGATGCTGCATTTGAAAACGCACGGCTAACCATTTCGACCAAACCGCATCGATGCGGCAGCGAAAGTCGCTCTCGAACGGGCCAGCTTTGCGCACGCTGGCGGGCGCGATCCTGTCGAGGTTTCTGGCGTCCATCCTGCCGAGGTGCAGGCGTCTCACATGGCGGCCTGCATCACGCCGAAACCGCAATTGCGCCCTGGTTTTCGGCTCTGTGTTCGACCCAGATATGGACCGGTTCGTCCCGGCCGCGGATGCTCACCGGCCCATGATCGCGCGCATTCAACCGTGTCGTTGGCGATTCCGCCTTCGCGGCCTCGATCAGTCGTGACCCAAAGCAAATATTCGCCTGAAGCTCACGGCAGAGCGCCTGCAAACGGCTGGCGACGTTGACGGTGTCGCCCACCACCGCGAAGGACAGGTTGCGCTCGCTGCCGACCGCGCCGAGGACGACGGCGCCATATTGTGCACCGATCCGAACGTCCAGCGGCGGATATCCTCTGGACACCCGCTGGACATTCCAGTCTTCGATAGCGGCGATCATCGCTTCAGCGCACCGGATGGCCCGGGTTGCGTCGTCATGGCTGGCTTGCGGAACCCCGAAGGTCGCCATGATGCAATCGCCGATATAGTTGTCGACGGTGCCATGGTGGTCGAAAACGACCTGCTCCATGCGACGGTGGAACTGACGCAGTAGTTCGAACACTGCTTCGGCCGGATGATCCTCGGAATAGTGTGTGAAGCCGACGATGTCGGCGAACAGCACCGCGATATCCTGCCGGCGGACCGGACCGAAGGGCTCGTCATCCGAGGCGAGCTGGTCGACGACATTGGGCGAAAAATGCCGGGCGAGATTGGCGCGGGCGCGCTCTGCCTTGACATAGTCTTCCGACAGATGCCGGGAACGGGAGACGACCAGCGCCATGATCGCGCCGATAATCAGCACAACCAACACATTGGTCGCCTGCGCGAACGTATCGACGAAATTGGGGTTGAGATAGAGATTCAGTCGCTCTGTCATCGGCAGCGAATAGAGGTTCGTTGCCGGAATGACGGTTCCCGCATGAAAAACCACCCATCCCACCCCGATCGTCCACGTCAAGGCCGCGAGCGCGCCGAGATAGAGCGCCAATCGTGTCGAAAGGGTCAGCGCGCCAAGGCATACGAAAATCAGCAGGAATTTGAAGCTGCCCTCGCGCAGTTGCATCGCGGCCGGCGCGACCTCGAGGGAAAACGGGTTGGGCGTTACCAGCAGAACGGTCAACAGAATGATGTCCAGCGTACCGACGAGGTAACCGATCCACCATGGCGCGTTGCGACGGCGCGCAAAGCGAAACTGGATCAGGCCGACGAGTTGGAACAGCGCGAGGCCCGCCAGCACGAAGAGCAGCGAGGCATCCCAGCGGCTGATCAATGAAAAGAAGCAGGAGATCACGGCGAGCGATGCCGTGCGCGCCCAGAACTGCAATGCAGCACCCTGGCGTTCTGCGCGCTCCCGCAAATTTTTCAGGCGCGAATAGCGGCGAAGTTCAAGTGTTGGCGCGGTCGGCATAGGATCACTTCGATTTTGCGGGGACGGTCACGCATTCGGCAAACCCGCCCCGTACAGTCTGGCAAATCAGCGCGCGAACTCTATCATGGTTTCGTTTTTGAAACGCGGCTGGCGCGTCAAGCCGGCAACGGGCGGCGTCCCTTTGCCGGAGCGGTGGGCCGGTCGGACGCACCGGCATCCCTGGGGTGCGGGCCGATCGGCATGATCGCCGGAAACGGGGTTGCGCCAAAAGCAAACGTCCATTTGTAGCCGGTCAGCCCGTCTTCCGGCGTCGTGTTCTGGTCGTGATGGGCGAGCAGTTTGGCGCGCTCGGCCAGTTCCTCCGCCTCGCGCTTCACCATCTCCGCCGTCTCCGGCCGCATCCGCCTGGAGAATGAGACGAAGGTCGCTTCCCGCTCCAGATGGGTGATCGCCCAGCCGATGAAATTCTTGTTTGTCATCTCGAACAGCGGCCTGAGCGGCCCTTCGAAATTCCACTGGATCGGTGTGTCGACCAGCAGCCGTGCCGACAACCCGCTGCCCAGCGCAATGAGGCCGAGCGCTTCGAGATCGCGCAGATAGAGGAACATCGACGCTTCGCTCAAGCCCTGCGAGCGCATGACGCCCTCGGGCGTGAATTTCTCCGATAGCATGACGAAGATGAACAGCAGCGCCGGCCGTCCGGCAAGCTTGCGCTCGACCTCTGGCGCGATGCGGTTGACCGGTCCCGGCCCCCGATTCATCGACCCCAGCACGTTTTCCAGCTCGACGCCGGCGGCAGCGCAGATCCCGACGAGACGGTCGAGCTTGCAGTTGCGCTCGTGGAAGATGCGCTTGACCGTCGGCTCGGAAACGCCCATCCGCCCGGCAAGCTCACGATAGGTGACGCCCTTGGCCTTCAGCGTCCGCTTCAGCGCCTCGAAGATCAGGCCGTTCATGGAATGCACCTCTTTTGCGCCATTTCGTATCGGTTTCCGATACTAGCTCGAATCGTCCTTCCGGAAAAGTATCGAAAATCCCAGCTCTCCGCCATCCATCACAGGAGACCTGGCCATGAAAACCCTCATCCCCTCTATTTGTCTCGCCGCCTTCGCTATCGCGCTCGTGCCTGCGGCCGAGGCCGCCGAACTCTGGCGCGCCTCGGGCTTCGAGCAACCGGAATCGGCGCTGTTCGACGCCGCCAACAGTCGCATCATCGTCTCCAACATCGTCGGCAATCCTGGGGAGGCCGACGGCAACGGCTATCTCTCGGTGCTGTCGCTGGACGGCAAGATCATTAGCCAGCACTGGACCGACGGCATGGATGCACCAAAAGGCTCGGCGATCTCCGGCGGCAAGCTCTACGTCGCCGATATCACCAAGGTGCGCATCGTCGATCTCGCCAGCGGCAAGCTCATCTCGACCATCGATGTGCCCGGCGCCGTTTTCCTCAACGACGTGACATCGGACAGTTCGGGCAAGGTTTATGTCACCGACATGCTGGCCGATGCGATCTACCGCATTGACGGCGACAAGCCGGAACTGTTCGTGAAGGATGCGAAGCTCGCCGCGCCCAACGGCATCTTTGCCGATCGCGATCGGCTGATCGTGGCGTCCTGGGGCAAGGGCATCAAACCGGACTTCAGCACTGCCGCGCCCGGGGGCCTGCTGTCGGTCGATCTCGCGACGAAAGCCGTGACGCCGCTGCCTGGCGCACAAAACTTTGCCGACCTCGATGGCGTCGTCGCCACCGGCGACAGCATCTACGCCACCGCCTTCATGACCGGCACGCTCTATCGGTACAAAGTCGGCGAGGCGCCGGAGGCTGTAGAGCAGTTCAAGCCGGGCAGCGCCGATATCGGCACAGACGGCACGCGGATTTTCGTGCCGCTGATGAACGAGGGCGAGATCGCGGTGCTGAGCCTGGACTGACGGCGCACACTTGCCGGCTCAGCCAACGGGCGCGGCTTTGAGTTGCGCCCGCGCATCCTTGATCGAAGCGGCAAAGGTCACCAGCGGGCGCTTGACGCCGTGGTTGATCAGCATGCGCCGTGTCTGCGGCGAGGCACCGGCGATGATGAAACGCACCCCTGCGCGTTTCGCCTTGTGCGCCGCGCCCTCGATGACATTGGCCGCGGTGGAATCGAAGAAGGGCACCGCCGAACAATCGAGGATGAAGTTCTTGCGCTGGTCGGCGATGCGGTCGAGCACCGTGCCGACAGTAGAGGCGGCGCCGAAGAAGAAGGCGCCGGAGATGCGATAGACGACGGTGTCGGCGTCGCTTGCCTCGCTTGCATCGTAGGCGCGGCCGCTGCTGTCGGCGACATCGTCCTGCACCAGCGGCAAATCCGCCTCCACGGCGATCGACTTGGCCATACGGTCGATGAACAGGATCGAGCCTAGCGCGAAGCCGACGACGATGCCTTCGGTGAGATCGCGGAAGACGACGATCAGGAAGGTTGCCATCAGCACCAGGGCGTCGCCGCGCGAAGCGCGCAGCAACGTGGCGAAGGCCTGCTTCTCGAACATGTTCCAGCAGACAACCGCCAGCACCCCGGCAAGGGCGGCAAGCGGGATGTAGCTGGCCAGCGGTGCGGCCACCAGCATGAAGACCAGCAGAAAAAGCGAATGCAGCATGCCGGAAACCGGCCCATGCGCGCCGGCCCGCACATTGGTGGCGGTGCGGGCGATGGTGCCGGTGGTGCAGATGCCGCCGAACAGGGCAGACGCGATGTTGGCAAAGCCTTGCGCCACCAGTTCGCAATTGGAACGGTGACGCCGCCCGGTCATGCCATCGGCGACCACGGCCGAGAGCAGCGATTCGATGGCGCCGAGCAGCGCAAAAGCCACCGCATCCGGCAGCACCGCAAGCGCCTTGTCGAGGTTGAGTGCCGGCAGTGCCGGCAACGGCAGGCTGCCCGGAATGCCGCCATAGCGGGTGCCGATCGTTTCCGCCGGCAGCGAAAGCAGCGCCACGACAAGGGAGGCCAGTCCGACGGCGATCAGCATGCCCGGCCAGCCGGGCCGCCAGCGCTTCACCCCGACGATGGTGGCGATGGTCAGCGCCGCCACCAGCGTTGCCGAGATATTGAGCGTGCCGGCCGCGTGGCCGATCGCCATCAGCTTCGGCAGCAGCGGCCCGGGCTCCGGCCCGGCAAGCCTCAGCCCGAACAGTTCGACGATCTGGCCGGAGAAGATGATGACTGCGATGCCGGCGGTGAAGCCGACCGTCACCGGGTAAGGGATGAATTTGATATAGGTTCCGAGCCGGAGATAGCCGATGGCGAGCAGGAAGATGCCGGCCATCATCGTCGCCAGCAGCAGTCCGTCGACGCCTTCGCGCTGCACCGTCGCCGCCACCAGCACGATGAAGGCGCCGGCCGGGCCGCCGATCTGGAAGCGGCTGCCGCCGAGCGCCGAGACGATGAAGCCGCCGACAATGGCCGTGAACAGGCCGCGCTCCGGCGTCACGCCCGAAGCAATCGCAATCGCCATCGACAGCGGCAACGCGACAATAGCGACGGTCAGCCCGGCCATGAAGTCGGCCTTGAACTGCGGCAGGCGGTAACCTTCGCGCCAGACCGTCACCAGCTTGGGCGTGAACAGCTCTGAAAATGTCGGCTTTGCCGACTTCTGGGCCGGTTGATGCACTGCCCGCCGGATCTGATCCATGGACTGCCTTCCGCTTGCGTGAAGGCGGCGGGATCGTCGGCAGGACTGTCGGCGGTCGCCGTCGCGACTATATGCCGGCTCAGCCTTGCGGGTTCGGCGGCGCGACCGGCTTGAGGCGCACGCCCCGGCCGCCGCGCTCGCTGGTCTGGTTCTCGCCGATGAGCTCCACCCCGGCCTCGTCGAGAGCCTGGATAACCTTCATCAGCGTATCGACCACACCCCTGACCACGCCGTCACTCGCTTCCATGCGCTGGATTGTCGGAAGCGAAACGCCGGCACGCTCGGCGAGCGTCTTCTGATCGATGCCGGCCAGCGCCCTCGCGGCGCGCATCTGGGCGGCAGTGATCATCGGTCGGAACCCCCGTCTGAGTCTGCGGAGACGACGTGTAATACAATCATAGTGATGTTTCAACCATCATAAAGCATGCATGAAACATGATCTCTCCACAAAGCCGGATGGCGGGATACGGGATGAGCATGCTACGCTACCGCCTTGGCTCTTACTGGCGGGGAAATATCAGTTGAATATTTTCAGGACCTTGACGACGTCGGCAGCCTTGCTGTCGGCGGTTTTTCTGCTGGCAGGCTGCGGACACGGGCTGATCAACCGGCTGATTTGAATGTCGCTCCGGATCGTCAGTCTTCGGGCTCGTTGCCATCGGCCACCGCCTTGTTCCGCTGCAGCATTCGCGCCGCCAGCCAGCACAGCGTCGCCCAGGTGAAGCCGGCGCACCATCCCGCCAGCACGTCGGAAGGCCAGTGGACGCCGAGATAGACGCGGCTGACTCCGACCAGCAGCGTTACCAGCACCGCCAGGCTGAGGACATAGATTTTCGTCGTTCGTCCCGGCAGGAAGCGCGCTGCGAGCGAGCCCAGCGTGAGATAGGTCACCGCCGACAGCATCGCGTGGCCGCTGGGAAACGACAGCGACGTCTCGTTGGCCAGGTGCGAGACAAGATCGGGGCGCGGCCGGTCGATGCCGGCCTTGAGCAAGGTCGACAGCAGCTGCCCGCCGGCCACCGCGACAAAGATCAGCAGCGCCGTCCTCGGCCTACGGATCAGCAGGAGGTAGACGATCACCGCCGTTACGATCAGCACCAGCACGCTGGAGCTGCCGAGGCTGGTGATGTCGCGCATCGCGCCTTCCAGCCATGCCGGGCCGACGGGAACATCCGGCTGACCCACTTTTCGGAAAGCGAGCAGGATCTCAGTATCGAAAGCGTGCGGCGTGGTGGCCCGCGCCACCTCCATCAGTTCCTCGAAGCCCCACAGCCCGGCGGCTATCACCAGCCCGGCCAGCAGCACCGGAAATTCAAGCCAGTTGGTGAACGCACGCGGGGTCTTCATCGGATTACAGTCGCCCCTGCAGGTAAGGCCCGAGCGAGATCAGCACCACCGCCGCGATGGCCAGCACGATGCCGGTCGCCTGCAAGGCATTGACGCGTTCGCCGAAGAACACCAGCGCCACCACATTGACCGCCACCAGCTGGATCACCGCCGACAGACTGAACGACACCGACATGCCGAACTCACGAACCAGCCGCAGCATCATCAGATTGCCCGCCGTATAGAGCGCCAGTGTCAGCACGATCTTGCCAAGGCTTGGCGCCAGCCCCCATTGCTTGGCCGCGATGGCCGCCAGCAGGAAGATCACCGTCGAAATGACGAGCTGCGCCAGTCCCCAGAAACTCACTTTTGTGCCTCGCTGTCCTTTGTGGCAGCTCTTGTTTCGCAAGCGTGGCGGCACGTCAAGCAGACTGCGGCGGAACAGGCCACGGCCGAGGTGCTGAATGAATGGCAGCGCGATCGCGGTCTGACTGCCACGCTCGGTCGGATTCGTGCAAACCCAGGCAGCTGCGCTCAAGCATTGGAAAAGAATGGACTTTTAAACATGGCGCCCTACCTCTTCTGGAGGAGAGTGCCATGCCAAAGTCCGTCTATGACCGTGGCCTGCTGAAACCCGACGACATCGCCAGGCTGCAACGCGTGTTCGACGAAGCCTGCCGCAGGCGCGACGTGCATCCCGATTCGGCGGAGGCGCGGGAGATCGCGCTGAACCTGCTTGCGCTGCACAATGCCGGCATGGTCGAGGAAGATATGCTTATGGAAACCGTGGGTTTCCGCCGGTTGGAGCCGAAATCAGCCTGAGGCCCGCAAGGCGGCCTGGAGCGATTCCAGGAAAAGTGTGAAGCGGTTTTCCGTCCGGAATTGCGTAAAAATAAAGGCCTAGGAGCGGTTCGCCGTTTCCGTGAAACGGTGAAACGCTCTAGCCGGCGCGCTGCACGACGGCCACATTCATCTCTGCCCGCAGCCTGAAGCCGATGGATTCGTACAATCCAACCGCGTTGGCATTGCTGGCATAGGCATGCAGGTAGGGAACTTCGCCGCGCGCAAAAATTCGGTTGGCCACGAACACCGACAGCAGCCGGCCGAGGCCGCTGCCGCGAAATTCGGGATGCGAGCAGACGCCGCTGAGTTCGCTGTAGCCGGGCTGCTTCATGCGCTCGCCGGCCATCGCCGCCAGCCGGCCGTCGATCTTCACGCCCCAGAACTCGCCGAGGCTCAGCGCCTTGAGCGTGAACGGGCCGGGCTTGGTCAGTGACGCCAAAGCAAGCATCTCGGCCGCGTCGTCCTGCGTCAGCTGCTGTACACGCTCGTCCGACACGGAAGGCAATGGCGCCTCGGCAACCATCTGAACGCCGAAGGCGGTCACGGTCGCGGTCAGTTCCGGCGGCAAGGCAATGGGGTCCGCCTGGAGCATGAACACGCTCTCACCTGCAGGAATGAGGCTTGCGAGCGCCTGCAGGCTCTCAGCGTCGTCTGCCCCGGAAGCCGCGAAGGGGACGATCGAGGAGGGATAGCGCCTGGCGAGCCTGTCGCCATACGCAAAGATCCGATGCCGCGTGTCGAGCGCGCTCCAGACCGGACGATCGAGGACATGGCTCATGGCGCGACATCCTGTTTCACACGACGGTCGAGCGGGGCCGCCGCCAGGCCGTCCTCTATTGCCGAGAGTTGTTCGAGAAGCGGCCCTGCAAGGCCTTTGCACAGGTCGGCAACGGCGTTCTCGATGCGCGGCCAAACGTTCCGCTTCGCCTTGTCGACCAGGCGCTGGCCGTTGGCGGTCAGCGAGATCATCCTGCGGCGCTGGTCGTCGTTCGATGGCGCGGCCTCGACCAGCCCCAACTCGGCCAGCAGCGCCACGCTGCGCGTCACCCCCGGCTGGGTGATCCCCAGTGACTGCGCCAGCTCGCCGACAGGCAGCGGCCCGAGCCGGTCGAGCGCGGCCAGCAGAGGATACTGGCTGGACTGCACCGGCACCTCCAGCCCATCGAGCATGCGCTGCGTATCGGCCTGCAACTGCTCGCCGATACGCTTCAGCCTGCTGCCGAGGGTGAGGTAGCCGAGGGATCGAATGATGTCTTCCATGGGTGATCCGTCTCCTGGATAAGTATAACATGTTATATAATGATGCAATGAACGAGTTCAAGCGCCTGCTTTGGAGGTTGGCCGCAAGCATCTCGACTTCGTCGTCCTTGGGCGAAGCAGGAGCGAAGCTCCGTCGCGGAGACCCAGGGATCATGCCTTGGCCGTGGAAGCAGCGGAGCAGAACCTGCAACGCAGCGTAGCTCAGAAGTCACGGCATGGATCCTCGGGTCTGCGCCGCGTCGCTACGCTCCTTGCTTCGCCCGTGGATGACGACGGGATGGCGTTTTCGCCCAATCGCCAGGATATTCGATCCCGTCTTGCAGATGCGTTGAACCACCAGTCCGCGCCACAGCAGCAGCCCGAAGTGCGGTGGTTCTCCGTCCAGAAGCGCTCGTCTACAACCCCTTGGCGATCTGACGGGCAATCGCTTCGGCCTGCAGGCCGGCGCTGTGAAAATAGCTGGTCAGGCTTGGCCGCATGCCGATGAACCACAGGCCGGGCTGGCCGCTCGGGGTGCCGCCATTGGCCTTCGGCACGCCCTTGGCGTCGAGCACGCCGAGATCGCCCAGCATGGCCTCCAGGCCGGTGCGATAGCCGGTTGCCGCGATCACCACATCCGGCTCGAGCACCGTGCCGTCGTTCAGCCGCACGCCGGCGCCTTCGAAAGCCGCCACCGGCGCCACCACCGAAATCCGTCCGGCCTTCATTCCTGCGACGGCGCCGTCGTCGACGGCGATAGCGATCTGCTCGACGCCGAGCCGGCTGGCGCCGCCTTTCGGCGCCGGCGGCAGGCCGAAGCGGGCGAGGTCGCCGAACACCAGCCGCTGCGTCGCGGCAATCGCGGCATCGGCAATCCACGTCGGCAGCATCGCCATGAAACCGCCGAAGCGCGCCACGGCGACCTTGCCGATCCGTTTCGGCATCAGCGACGGACCCTGCCTGGCTGACAAGCAGATGGCCTTGGTGTCGGCGCGGGCGAGGTGGTTGAGCACGTCGAAGCCGGAATTTCCGGCTCCGACCACCAGCACGCTTTTGCCCACATAGTCCTGTGCTGTGCCGAAATCGGCGGCGTGGACAAGTTTGCCGGTGAAAGTCGCCTTGCCTTGCCAGTCCGGCGTCCATGGCAAGCGGTCGCGGCCGGTGGCGACGATGACATTGCGGGCGCTCAGCGTTTCCCGGCCCGTATGGACGAGCCAGCCATTGCCTCTGCGTTCGATCCGCTCGACGGCGGTGCCGAATTCGATGACGATGCCGCGGGTGCGGGCAAAGTCCTGGAGATAGCCGACGATGGCATCCTTGTTCGGAAAGGCGGCGGTGCGTGGCGGATAGGCAAGGCCGGGCAGGGCCGATAGCGCGCGATGCGTGTTGAGGGTCAGCTTCTCGTGCCGCCCTCGCCACGGTTCGGCGATCCGCGGCTCCTTTTCAAGCACGACGACCCGCACGCCGCGCCGGCCAAGCGCGTCAGCGGCCGCCAGCCCCGCCGCTCCGGCGCCGATGACGATAACCGTATAGTCGGGTCCTTTCGGCCCCAGGACGATTGGCATCGTTTCGCTTGTCGTAGCCGCCATTCGGTCGAGATTTCCTTTCAGGTGCGCCATGGGGACCCGTCCTATATGGCACGTCCCATATGGCACAGGGGCGATATGATCGATAATGAGGTCGCGTCAATGCGACTGATTCGAGGCCTTGGGGGCAAGCCTCTGTTTATCATCGGCACGCGGAAGCTCGACCATGCCCTCCTTGCGCATCTTTCTCGACAGACTGCTGGAGGGCGCCGCAGCCAAGGTGCCGCGCCAGGATTTTTCGCATGTCGAGCGGCTGGCGCTTGTCCGCCAGCACGGCGACTTCTCGCTGGCCTATTCGACCGCCGTGCAGCAAAAACTGTCCTATTTCGGCGACGCCGACGGCTACATCGCCTTCGGCACCAAGATGAAGCACCATTTCGCGCTAGGTGACCCGGTGGCCCATCCGGCCGATCGGTCCGACTATATCAGGCGCTTTGTCGAAGCCGCCGACAGCCCGTGGTTCGTGCAGATCGGCGAACCGACGGCGCGCGTGCTGTCCGGGCTCGGCTACCAGGTCAACCGTCTCGGCGTCGACACGCGGCTGGAACTGCCGGCTCACGATTTTTCCGGCAAGCGCAACGAAACCGTGCGCTATTCCGAACGCTGGCTCTTGAAGAAGGGGTTTTCCTTTGGCGAAGGAGCGGTCTATCTCGACGAGGTCCAGCGCCTGTCGCAGAACTGGCGGGCAGACCGCATCGTCAAGCGCTGGGAGATGGCGTTCCTCAACAGGCCCTTTGCCGATCATCTCGGCATCGATATGCGCCGTTTCGTGCTCTACAGCCCGGAAGGCGAGCTCGTCGCCCTGCTCGATTTCGATCCGATGTTCAGTGGCGGCAAGGTGATCGGCTACACCACCTCGTTCAAGCGCAAGCACATCGATGCCTCGCCGCATGCCGAAATCGGGCTGACCAAATTCGCCGTCGACCGGTTTCGCAATGAGGGCATTTCTGTCGTCACGCTCGGCCTGTCGCCGATGCTCGACGTCGGAGCCAACGGCTTTGCCGAATCGAGCTTCTGGCGCAACGCCTTCGAGCGGGCCTATGAGTCGCCCTGGGTCAACCGCAGCAAGTTCAACCTCAAGGGCCAGGCGGCGTTCAAGCGCCGCTTCCACGGCGTCGAGGAACCCACCTACATCGCCTTCCGCCAAGGCAGGCTGATCGAGATGCTGGGGTTGCTGCGCCTCATCAAGGCGATCTAGCAAGAAAACGCGACGCGCTTTAGAGCGGCAGGGTCAGTTGCGCAGCCGGTAGCCGGTGCGGAAGATCCAGGCGACGATGGCGATGCAGATGGCGAGGAACACCATCGTCATGCCCAGGCTGACGGCGACCGAGACATCGGACTTGCCGTAAAAGCTCCAGCGGAAACCGCTGATCAGGTAGACGACCGGGTTGAACAGCGTCACCGTGCGCCAGGTCTCGGGCAGCATGTTGATCGAATAGAAGCTGCCGCCGAGGAAGGTCAGCGGCGTGATGATCAACAGCGGCACCAGCTGCAATTGCTCGAAGCTTTTCGCCCATATGCCGATGATGAAGCCGAACAGGCTGAAGGTCACCGCCGTCAAGACAAGGAAGGCCAGCATCCAGAACGGATGCTGGATGGTGAGCGGCACGAACAGCGAGGCCGTCGCCAGGATGATCAAGCCGAGGATGATCGACTTGGTCGCGGCGCCGCCGACATAGGCGATGACGATCTCCAGATACGACACCGGCGCCGACAAGAGCTCGTAGATGGAGCCGACGAATTTCGGGAAATAGATGGCAAAGGAAGCGTTGGAGATCGACTGCGTCAACAGCGACAGCATGATCAGGCCGGGCACGATGAAGGCGCCGTAGCTGATGCCGTCGATCTCGGTGATGCGCGAGCCGATGGCCGAGCCGAAGACGACGAAATAAAGCGATGTCGAGATCACCGGCGAGACGATGCTCTGCAGCACGGTGCGGAACGCACGCGCCATCTCGACCCGGTAGATCGCCCATACTGCTCGCCAATTCATGGCTCTTGCCTCAACAGATTGACGAAGATCTCCTCGAGCGAGCTGTTTTGCGTATCCATGTCGCGGAACTGGATGCCGGCCGTCTCGAGTTCGCGCAGCAGCGATGCGACGCCGGGGCGTTCGCTCTGATTGTCATAGGTGTAGGTCAGCTGTGTGCCATCGCCCGACAGCTCCAACGCGTAGTGCGAGAATGCATCGGGAATGGCGGGGAGCGGGTTGCGCAATTCCACGATCAGGCGCTTGCGGCCGAGCTTGCGCATCAGTTCGGCCTTGCCCTCGACCAGGATGATCTCGCCGCGGTTGATGACGCCGACACGGTCGGCCATCGCCTCGGCCTCTTCGATATAGTGCGTGGTGAGGATGATGGTGACGCCATCGTCGCGCAACCGTCGCACCATCGCCCACATGTCCTGGCGCAGTTCGACGTCGACGCCGGCCGTCGGTTCGTCGAGGAACAGGATGCGCGGCTCATGCGACAGCGCCTTTGCAATCATCAGCCGCCGCTTCATGCCGCCCGACAGCGTGATCGCCTTGGCGTCCTTCTTGTCCCACAACGACAGGTCGCGCAGCACCTTTTCGACGAAGCCCGGATTGGGCGCCTTGCCAAACAGGCCGCGGCTGTAGGTGACGGTTGCCCAGACGCTCTCGAACGCATCGATGGTCAGCTCCTGCGGCACCAGCCCGATCAGGCTGCGCGCCGCGCGGTAGTCTCGGTTGATATCATGGCCGTCGACGGTCACCGTTCCCGACGAACGGTTGACGATGCCGCAGACGATCGAGATGAGCGTCGTCTTGCCGGCGCCGTTCGGCCCCAGCAGCGCGAAAATCTCGCCGCGTTCGATGTCGAGGTTGATTTCCTTCAGCGCCTTGAAGCCGGTGGCGTAGGTCTTGGTGACCCCGGAAATCGAAATGATGGAAGGCAAATTAGTGGAAGACATGAGGCCGAAAACGACTGTTTGAAAGAGGCGGGGATTATTATTGCGCTGAATGTCGGTGCGCACGGCGGGAAGTCAATGCCGCTGCTGACAATTGTGGACAAACGTTCCCCTCTTGCCGTTTCGTCATGGGGGTATCGGGGCACTGACGGATTGATCCCATCTGCTGCGACAACGCGCCCCGCGTGACGCCAAGCCGCTTTGACCGGACCGCATCCGCCGCCTATTCTGCGCCAACAAACAGCAGCCGGAGCCCGCATGGACCCGCTCATCCTGTCGCGAATGCAGTTCGGGGCGAATATCTCGTTCCACATCCTGTTTCCGACCATCACGATTGCGCTTGGCTGGGTGCTGCTGTTCTTCAAGCTCCGCTACAACACCACCAATGATTCCGCCTGGATGCGCGCCTATTTCACCTGGGTGAAAGTGTTCGCACTGTCCTTCGCCATGGGCGTGGTCTCCGGCGTCACCATGAGCTTCCAGTTCGGCACCAACTGGCCGGGCTATATGGAAAAGGTCGGCAACATCGCCGGGCCGCTGCTTGCCTACGAGATCCTCACCGCCTTCTTCCTCGAAGCGGCCTTCCTGGGCATCATGCTGTTCGGGTTCCGCCGCGTCTCCAACCGCGTCCACACGCTGGCGACGGTATTGGTCGCCGGCGGCACCACGCTGTCGGCCTTCTGGATCATTGCGCTGAACTCCTGGATGCAGACGCCGGCCGGCTTCGAGATGATCGATGGCAAGGCGCATCCCGTCGACTGGTGGGCGATCGTCTTCAACCCGTCCATGCCCTACCGTCTGACGCATATGCTGCTTGCCTCCGGCCTGACGGTGTCGTTCCTGATCGCCGGCCTGTCGGCGCTGCGCTACCTCACCGGCGACCGGTCGGAATCGATGTGGAAGGCGCTGCGCACCGGCGTCTTCACCGCCGCCATCCTGATCCCGATCCAGATCTTCGCCGGCGACCAGCACGGGCTGAATACGCTGGAGCACCAGCCGCAGAAGATCGCGGCCATGGAGGCCAACTGGAACACCGGCCCCAACGTGCCGCTGGTGCTGTTTGCGCTGCCCGACGAGGCGGCGAAGGAAAACAAATTCGAGATCGCCATTCCCGACGGCGCCAGCCTGGTGCTGCGTCACTCCACCAGCGGCATCGTGCCGGGGCTCAACGACTATCCCGGCCTGCATCCGCCGGTCTTCCCGGTGTTCTGGGGCTTCCGCATCATGGTCGGCACCGGCATTTTGATGCTCATCGTCTCGTGGTCGGCGACCTTCTTCCTCAAGCGCCGCCACAGCCTGCCGAGGCCGCTGGCCATGCTGATGGTGCCGATGGCGCTGTCGGGCTGGCTGGCGACGCTGGCCGGCTGGTACACCACCGAAATCGGCCGCCAGCCCTGGCTGGTCACCGGCGTGCTGAAAACCGCCGACGCTATCGGCCCGGTCGCCGGCAGCCATGTCGCGCTGACGCTCGCCATCTATCTCATCCTCTATGTGCTGCTGCTGATCGCCTATCTTGGCGTGCTGGTGCACCTGGCGCTGAAGGCCGCCAAGGACGGCGATACCTCGCCGCTGCCGGGCGTCATGAAGACGGCGATGTCGCAACCGGCCGCAGCGGAGTGAGGAATGGTCCGCGTAGCGGACGAAAAGCCAACGATTTGGCTTTCCGAATGACGAACGCCCGGAGCCATAGCGAAGGGCAGAACCGTTGATGAGAGGGATGACAGACCGATGACCTTCGACTGGCCAACCGCGCTGCCCCTGATCTTCGCCGGCCTGATGGGCCTCGCCATCCTGATCTACGTCATTCTCGACGGTTTCGATCTCGGCATCGGCATCCTGTTCTCGGTCGCCGAAGATGCCGAGCAGGACACCATGATCGCGGCAATAGGCCCGTTCTGGGATGCCAACGAGACCTGGCTGGTGCTGGCCGTCGGCCTGCTCCTGGTCGCCTTCCCGCTGGCGCATGGCGTCATCCTCACCGCGCTCTACATTCCGGTCTTCGTGCTTTTGGTCGGCCTCATCCTGCGCGGCGTCGCCTTCGATTTCCGCGCCAAGGTGCCCGCCGGCAAGAAGCATCGCTGGAACCGCATTTTCTTCCTCGGTTCCGTCATCGCCTCGCTGGCGCAAGGCTATATGCTCGGCGTCTATGTGCTTGGCCTCGATGTCGGCTTTGGCGGCATCGCTTTCGGGGCGCTGGTGGCGCTCTGCCTGTCGGCGGCCTATGCAGCCATGGGCGCTGCCTGGGTCATCTACAAGACCGAGGGCGAATTGCAGAGGAAGGCGGTGGCCTGGCTGCGGACAGCCCTGGTGCTGACCGCGCTCGGCATGGCGGCGGTGTCGCTGGCGACCCCATTCGCCAGCCCGCGCATCTTCGCCAAATGGTTCGTCTGGCCCGAAATGCTCTTTCTGTCGCCGCTGCCGATCCTGTCGGCGCTGCTGTTCCTGTGGCTGTGGCGGCAGACCTTCCACCTGCCCAAGCCCGACGACCGCCATGCGCTGCGGCCGTTCCTGACGCTCGCCGCCATCTTCGCGCTCGGCTTTGCCGGGCTTGCCTGGTCGTTCTACCCCTTCGTGGTGCCCGAGAGGCTGACCATCTGGCAGGCGGCGTCGGCGACGGAAAGCCTGGCCATCATCCTCGCCGGCACGGTGGTCGTGCTGCCGGTGATCATCTTCTATTCGTTCTATGCGTATCGGGTGTTTGGGGGCAAGGCGACGGATCTGACGTATGATTGAAGGGGAGCTGATCTCCCCCCTTGAGGGGGAGATGGCCGGCAGGCCAGAGGGGGTCGCCGCGCGTGGAGCGCTAACCTTCTTCTGCCGCAGGAGGTCGCGTCCGGTCGGACCGACCCCCTCTGTCGCCTCCGGCGACATCTCCCCCTCGAGGGGGGAGATTAGGTGCTCAGCTCTTCCCCGCCAGCACGAGCACCGGCTTCTCGCTATACAACCCCGGGAACAGCGCCTTCAAATTCGCCACCTTGGGCAGGTCGTTGTAGACGATGTAGGGGTAGGTCGGGTTCAGCGTCAGAAAGTCCTGGTGATATTCCTCGGCCGGATAGAAGGTTTTGCCCGTCTCCAGCGTGGTGACGATGGGCTTGGCAAACACTTTCGCCTGGTCGAGCTGGGCGATGTAGCTCTGGGCGATCTTCTGCTGCTCGCCATTCTCGGCAAAGATGGTCGAGCGGTACTGGGTGCCCGAGTCCGGGCCCTGGAAGTTCAACTGCGTCGGGTTGTGGGCGACCGAGAAATAGACCTGCAGCAGCTGGCCGTAGGTCACCTTGGACGGATCGTAGGTGATCTCGACCGATTCGGCGTGGCCGGTGCGGCCGCTGCCCACCGTTTCGTAGACGGCGTCATCCTTGGCGCCGCCGGTGTAGCCGGAGACGGCCTTGGTCACGCCCTTGACGTGCTGGAACACGCCCTGCACGCCCCAGAAGCAGCCGCCGGCGAAGATAGCCTTCTCGCTGCCGCTGGCGGCCTTCTCGTCCACTGCCGGCGGCGGGATCACCACCGCGTCCTCGGCCGAGCGCGCCGGGCTCTGCCAGAAGGCGGCCGCGGCGGCGGCGACGATGAGCGCGGCAAGCGCGCTCTTGAAGATCGGCGTTCTCGTCCTTGCAATGCCGGTCATGTCTGATCTCCTTGATGGTGGCGAAGACTATACGACAGAACGTCCCGCCTGGTTTCTCAAATTGCCGTGCGCCGGCCCGGCCACTGTGCGGCCGGGCCATGGGATCAAGCCTTATTGCGCGGGCGCCATGGCGTCCGCCGGCTTCATCGCATCCGTTGCGGGCTTCATGGCATCGGCCGGCTTCATGGCGTCGGTGGCGGGTTTCATCGCATTCGTCGCCATCGGATCGGCTGGCTTCATGGCATCGGTCGCCGGCGCCATGGCATCGGTCGCGGGCTTCATCGCATCGGTTGCCATCGCCGGCTTCATGGCGTTGGTCGCGTCTTCGGCGCGGGCGCCAGCGGCGAAGGCGGTCATCGAAAGCGCAAAGGCGAGTGCGGTCAGGATCTTGGTCATGATGGTATTTCCTCCTTGAAGAGGGCGCGCGGATGCGGGCCCGGTTATGCCGCGCTAGCGGCGTTGCGTAGAAAAAGAATCAGTCGGCGGCTGCAGCCAGGATCGGCCCACCACCCGGCGACTGCACCAGCACCGCGGTGCTCAGCCCGCCGCTTGCCGCCGGCAGCGGCAGTGTGGTGGCGCCGCCGCTCCAGCTGCCGAGTTTCTCCAGCGAGTGCACGACATTGGCATGCGGCAGCGTGCGCCCGGTATTCTCGCCGCGCGCCACCGGCACTTCGATGACGCCCTTGTTGTAGCGGACCAGCCAGACATCGGCGCGGCCGGCCGGCGCGGAACCGGCGCCGATGCTGATCTTGCCGCCGTCGAGCGACAGCATCGGCCCCTTCGTGTGACCGCTCGCGGAAATCAGTTGCTCGATCTCGCCTGATGCCGCGCCCACCGCATCGGCACCGCCATTGACCACCACCTGCGGCGTGAACGGGCCGGAGCGGCCGAGCGACGGCTCATAGCGCACCTGGCGCTGGGTGAATTCCTCGCGGCCGAAAATGTCCTTCCAGCCGAGATAGTCCCAGTAGGTAACGTTGAACGACAGCGCCAGAACGCCCGGCTGGTCCTTGACCTTGATCAGATTGGCATTGGCCGGCGGACAGGACGAACAGCCCTGGCTCGTGAACAATTCGACCACGGTGAGCGGCTGGGCAAAGGCGGTGCCGCCAAGCATCATCAGCGCCGCGCCTGCGGCAGCCAGCATCGCGCTGCGTTTTGGGTTAAGTCCAGTCATCGGGGGTCTCCGTTGCGGCGGGTTCATCCCACACTTCGCCGCTGCCCGAGGCTTCGTTACATGGTTCACCGCTTCGTGATTGGGGGCCGACGCGTCGTTGCCTTCTCCCCTTGTGGGAGAAGGTGGATCGGCGCGAAGCGCCGAGACGGATGAGGGGTGTTCCAGCGGAGTGAGACGTTGGTTAATCTAACGTCATGCCACATCAGCCCGTCGCTCCTGCCAAACGAAACTTTGCCCGTTCGCTCCGACGTGAATGACGGAGGCGGAAGACAAACTGTGGCACGAACTACGTGACCGCAGGCTCGATCGGATCAAATTTCGGCGCCAAGTTCCTGTTGGAAAATACGTCGCCGATTTCGCTTGTCTTGAATCACTCCTCATCATCGAGATCGATGGGAGTCAGCATGCGGACTCAGAGTCAGACCAGGCCCGTAGAACGGAACTGGAGGCGAGAGGCTTTCGTGTGTTGCGCTTTTGGAACGACGATGTCCTGAAAGACATGGACAGCGTCTGCACCACGATAATCGCTTATGTAAGGGATGTCAGTTTGCAGCCATGGCGGTGAAAGAACGTCGGCGTCAAGCTGGAACACCCCTCATCCGTCTCGGCGCTGCGCGCCGATCCACCTTCTCCCACAAGGGGAGAAGGCAAGGGCACCACCCCCCGCTTGCCCCTGCAACCCGCCCCTGCTAAAGCCGCCGCATCATGAGCACGCCTCTCGACCACATCCGCAATTTCTCCATCGTCGCCCATATCGACCATGGCAAATCCACGCTTGCCGACCGGCTGATCCAGTCCACCGGCGGGCTGGAGCTGCGCGACATGAAGGAGCAGGTGCTGGACTCGATGGACATCGAGCGCGAGCGCGGCATCACCATCAAGGCGCAGACGGTGCGGCTGAAATACCGCGCCAACAATGGCGAGGACTATATCCTCAACCTCATCGACACGCCCGGCCATGTCGACTTCGCCTATGAAGTGTCGCGCTCGCTGGCCGCCTGCGAGGGCTCGCTGCTGGTCGTCGACGCCTCCCAGGGCGTCGAGGCGCAGACGCTGGCCAATGTCTACCAGGCCATCGACAACAACCACGAGATCGTCGTGGTGCTGAACAAGGTCGACCTGCCGGCCGCCGAGCCCGAGCGCATCCGCGAGCAGGTCGAGGAGGTCATCGGCATCGACGCCTCCAACGCCGTGCTGATCTCGGCCAAGACCGGCCTCGGCATTCCCGACGTGCTGGAGGCAATCGTCCACCAATTGCCGCCGCCGCGCGAGGGCGATGCCTCAGCACCGCTCAAAGCCATGCTGGTCGACTCCTGGTACGACGCCTATCTCGGCGTCATCGTCCTGGTGCGCATCATCGACGGCGTGCTGAAGAAGGGCGCGACCATCCGCATGATGGGCACCGGCGCAAAACACCTGGTCGAGCGCACCGGCGTGTTCACGCCCGCCCGCATCAATGTCGACGAGCTCGGCCCCGGCGAGTTCGGCTTCTTCACCGGCTCGATCAAGGAAGTGGCCGACACCCGCGTCGGCGACACCATCACCGAGGACAAGCGCCAGACCGCGCATGCGCTGCCCGGCTTCAAGCCGGCGCAGCCAGTGGTGTTCTGCGGCCTGTTCCCCGTCGACGCCGCCGATTTCGAGGATCTGCGCGCCGCCGTCGGCAAACTGCGCCTCAACGACGCCTCCTTCTCCTATGAAATGGAAACCAGTGCCGCGCTCGGCTTCGGCTATCGCTGCGGCTTCCTCGGCCTTTTGCATCTCGAAATCATCCAGGAGCGGCTGGAGCGCGAGTTCAACCTCGACCTGATCGCCACGGCTCCGTCCGTCGTCTACCGGCTGCTGCTTACCGACGGCTCGACGAAGGAGCTGCACAACCCCGCCGACATGCCCGACGTGGTGAAGATTTCAGCCATCGAGGAGCCATGGATCCGCGCCACCATCCTCACCCCCGACGACTATCTCGGCGGTATTCTAAAACTCTGCCAGGACCGGCGCGGCATCCAGGCCGACCTGTCCTATGTCGGCAAGCGCGCCATGCTGATCTACGATTTGCCGCTCAACGAAGTCGTCTTCGATTTCTACGACCGGCTGAAGTCGATCTCCAAGGGCTACGCCTCCTTCGACTATCATCTGACCGACTACAAGGAAGGCGACCTGGTGAAGATGTCGATCCTGGTCAATGAAGAGCCGGTCGACGCGCTGTCCATGCTGGTCCACCGCACCGCGGCGGAAAAGCGCGGCCGCCAGATGTGCGAGAAGCTGAAAGAGCTGATCCCGAACCACCTGTTCAAGATCCCGATCCAGGCCGCGATCGGCGGCAAGGTCATCGCCCGCGAAACCATCTCGGCGCTGCGCAAGGACGTGACCGCCAAGTGCTACGGCGGCGACGTGTCCCGCAAGCGCAAGCTGCTGGACAAGCAGAAAGAAGGCAAGAAGCGGATGCGGCAGTTCGGCAAGGTGGATATTCCGCAGGAGGCGTTTATCCAGGCGCTGAAGATGGGGGATTGAGAGGCCGGTTGGCGCGCAGAGCGCGCCAAGTCATCGATCCGGTGGATCGATGACAGGCTTCGAAAGCGGGGGAGCTGCCGGAGGCGGCGGGCTCCACGCCAGCGCGGCGCTGAAGCTGCGCCGTGGCATTATTCTCCGGGCGGCGGCGCGGGGTGATCCTCGGGGGGAGGCGGAGGTTCGCCCAAAGCGGCAGCGATCTCTCGGAAGATCCCGTCTACGTTCGTGAAAATCAGTCGCCCCAGGTCAATAACGTCCGACGCGTCGCCAAGGCGAATGAAGCGCATGGTCCTCAGGCACAAGACAGCCATATCGTCAGGCCCATTGTCCGCTGCTTGATAGGCTGGCTGAATTGAAGATAGGATCGCTCGGACCAATCTTGGTTCCAGTCGTGGCGTCGCGGTATTCCAAACATGTATTGCGACAGACTGGTCTCCAACCCGGAGGCCAAAGTTCGGCGTGAAGTTGACTGAAAACGTTTCTTCAGGGCTTCGCACCGTAGCCGCAGCGAATTCCAAAACTGCGCCTGGATTCAAAGTTCTCCAGGCATTCAGCCGCTCGAGACCAAGTTGCGCAGATCGCCTCTCCGGCGCTTTTGTAATTGCCAGTGTCGCCGCCAGCAAACTTTCTAATGGCTCTCCAGCCATCAAGCGCCGGCAGGACCGGCGAAGGCTACTATGAAAATCATAGCCTCCCTCTCTTGGCGTAGATCTTCGACGCAGCTCAGTTCGCTGCGGCCGATCGTTCATATGGACAACTCTTAGGAAGGCAGAAATTCCAAAAGATGGCATTGGATGCGCCCTTCTCAGACCCTCGAATAATGAAATGGCCCGCTGGCAGCGGGCCATTTCATATTCATCATGCGGCGTTCTCGAGATTCGCCGGGTACCAGACCAGGCTGTTGGTAGACGCTTTCATGATGTCGATACCGCGCTCGGCATCGACACGGCGCTTGTAGCCTTCGCTGCTTACGGAGATAGTCTCGCCGTTCGCAGCTTCGTATGTCCAACGCCATTCACCACGATTGTCCTTGTACAACCAGTACGAGGGGTAAGTACGCTGCGCCATAGGAGTCACTCCTTGATTGGCGTAAGCGAACGTCAGGCTTGACCATGGCGGATTATTCTGATTCAACATCAGTGTACCAAATACGCCATACCCCGCGCCTGACGTCCAATCTTGTGCGGATTAGAACTCTGAAACCGTCGCGGCTCGCCAGCTTTGCGGCGGTTTCTTGATTCTGGACGGCTTCAAGATGCGGTTAAGCTATGCCGAGAGTCAAGGCATGACTAATAAACCATTAACGGAAGCTAATGGTTTCGGGATTTCCCCACTAAGTACAAGCGCTTACGCAACTCCTCCCAGCGGGGATAACTCAGCGCAAAGCGATCCCGCTCCGACGAACAATACTTCTTGTTTTCTAAAAAGCAAACATCATGAAGAGGTCTGATTCTATCGCACTGCAACATAGGTCCACATCACTGACGCTTTATTGTAAGGCGACCATCGCCAAGTTTTGCGATCACCCTACCCTGCGGTATCCCCGCCCGGCTCAGGGAGACATCACATGCGCACCACCTCCGACACCGTCGCCGCCATCGGCCTCGCCATAGGCGGTGCCTTCGGCATGGCCGGCACTTTCGTCGCCAGCGCTCCGCTCCGCGAAACACTCTGGACGATCGATGGCGTGGCGCTCGTGGTGGCCACCGCGCTGCTGACCATGAAATACCAGCGGCTGGGCAATGACTGCGTTGCGGCCGGGTTCCTCACCTTCCTCGCCGGCGAGACCTTGATCATTTCAGGCAATGCGGCGGGGTTGGAGGCCAGTGTGCCCTCCTATGTCGGCGGCATCTCGCTGTGGGCGGCAGCACTCGTCCTGATCGGCGCGGAGAACACCTTTGCGCTGTGGATGCGGCTCGCCGGCGCGCCATCCTGTTTGTCGTGACGGTGGGCATGGTGGGGCGCGCCCTTGCTGCCCACCTCGGCGCCGCTGCCCGCCGCCGGCTATCCGTTCCTGGTGCTGACGTTTGCCGGCTGGATCTGGACGTTGCTGAAGTCGCCGAGGTGATTGACGCGATCCGGCGGCTGGCTCCGCATGTGAAGGTGGGGCGCTGACTTTTCCTTCCCCCCTTGTGGGGGAAGGTGGATCGGCGCGATAGCGCCGAGCCGGATGAGGGGTGTTCCAGCGGAGTGAGACGCTTGCGTTCCCTGGAACACCCCTCATCCGACCTCGCTTCGCGAGGCCACCTTCTCCCACAGGGGGAGAAGGGAAGATGGCGCTTCTTCCCCGACCATGCGAGCGTGCGTCTCCGATTCGGAAACCCGCCGCCATGCTCCGCCTCACCCTTGCCGTCCTCCTCATCGCCACCCCGGCGCATGCAGCCGATATGGCGTTCTTCGTCAAGAACTTGCGCAGCCAGGCGGTGGCGGTGGAGCTGTTCAGCCGTGACCGCAAGATGTCGTGGCCGGGCGGCGACCAGGTGTTTCTGATCGATCCGAGCTCGCAGAAATCGGTGCCGATCTCGTGTAATCCGGGCGAGAATATCTGCTACGGCGCCTGGGTGAATGGCAATGATGCGATCTCGGCTGGGGTCGGGCCGGACAATGACCGGCCGTGCGATACGTGCTGTTTCATCTGCGTGGAGAAGACGACCGAGACGATCGATCTGGTTGAGTGAGGGGCGGGGCGCCGAAGCTGCTGATCTCCCCCCTCGTGGGGGAGATGTCCGGCAGGACAGAGGGGAGCGCGAAGGATCGCCAGCGTATGGATCAGCAAGCCTAAAATTGAAATGACACGGCTGCAGGAATGAGAGGTCGGCGGGACAGCGCCCCCCTCTGCCTTGCCAGGCATCTCCCCCACGAGGGGGGAGATCAGCAGCTCCGCCAACCTCTCCCAATCCCCCCAAAATCAGTCACGCCCCGCCCTTCAATCTCCGCCGCCATCATGCGATGCTGATTCCCTCGGCCGGGGGGCCGATTTGCCTCGGGGTAAACACCATGTCCTTCACTTGTCTGCGCCGCATCGTCGTCGCGCTGTCGCTTGCCGCGCTGTTTGCGCCGGCGGCTCACGCCGCCGACATCACCTTCGCCGTCAAGAACAGCCATCCCAACGCCATGCGCCTCGAGCTCTACAGCCAGGACCGCGACTATGTCTGGCCGGGCAACGACAAGGATTTTTATCTCGACGATGGCGAGACCAAACAGATCCCGGTCTCGTGCGACGAAGGCGAGTCCATCTGCTACGGCGCCTGGGTCGACGGCGACGAAGGGACCTATTGGGGCGTCGGCCCCAACAACAAGGAAAGATGCGAGGATTGCTGCTACACCTGCAATGGCGGCGAGACGGAGGAAATTGAACTGACGCCGTAGGAAGTACAGCCAATCTCCCCCCAAGTGGGGGAGATGTCCGGCAGGACAGAGGGGGGCGCCATAGAGCGCAAGCCTCGGCAACCACCCAGCATCGTAATGCCGCACACGCCTCTATCGCCTCGACATCGCGCAAACGCCAGATCGATGCGCAAAGTCCTGACGCCAGCCGAACTCAAGCTCTGGAACGAACTTCGTGCCCACCGGCTGATGGGGCTTGGCTTCCGGCGACAATTTCCGATTGCCGGCTACATCGTCGATTTCGCTTGCCCGGAGAAGAAGCTGGTCATCGAAGTCGATGGCTCCCAGCATACGGACGCCGGCGCGGCTGCCGGGGATGAAACGCGGACATCGCACCTCGGACAAGATGGCTGGACCGTCCTTCGGTTCTGGAATGACGACGTCATCCGCGACGTCGACAATGTCTGCCAGCATATTGTGATTGCGGCTGGGCTTGGAGGCGCATCCTGAACCGTGCCGGTGCTGGGCTTTGGGCAGGGAAAGGTCGGCGGGACAGCGCCCCCCTCTGGTCTGCCGGCCATCTCCCCCACGAGGGGGGAGATCGGGTTTCCCCGCGGCTTTCGCCAATTATCCCAGCAACGCCCTCTGCCGCTTCGGCCCGCCCGCCTTGCGCCAGGAATTGAACCGGTGCGTCGCGGCGGCAAACGAGATCTTCATCTGCTGGGCGACCGAATAGCGCGACTTGCCTTCGTCGAACAGGCGGTAGCAGCATTCGACGCCCTCCTCGGTCAGTTTGCCGTCGGGCGCCTTGTTGTGCGGATTGGCGGGGTCGAATTTTTCGACCTGCTGTTCGACCAGGCCTTTCAGCCGTTGCAAATCGGCCTCGATGCTGGCGATCAGATCGAGGACGGGTTTCGGATCGAAGTGGTCGTGCGGCTTTGCCGTCATCTTGCTCATGCCTTTCGCTTGCGTATCGCGACCGATATAGGCGAACATTTGCTGATAATGAAGGGCGCGTTGCAATCCGGCGCTTCAACATTTCTTGACTGGTGATTGACCGCGGAGACTGCAGCGCCTAGTTTAGAATTGTTCTAAACTGGGGTGAATTTCTCATGCTTTCCCGTGTCTTCGGTTTCGGCCGCCGTCCTTTCGAAACGCTGTCGGAACAGGAGATCCTGGCCCTGGCAATTTCATCCGAAGAGGATGACGGGCGCATCTACCGCGCCTATGCCGACGGGCTGGCGGACAGTTTTCCGCAATCGGCGAAAGTGTTCGAGGCGATGGCGGAGGAGGAGGACGGCCATCGCGATTCCCTGATCGAGCTCTACCGCAAGCGTTTCGGCGAGCGCATTCCGTTGCTGCGCCGCGAGCACGTGAAAGGCTATTACGAGCGCAAGCCCGACTGGCTGGTGCGGCCGCTCGGCATCGAGCATGTGCGGCGCCAAGCCGAAGAGATGGAGCGGCAGGCCTATCGCTTCTATGTCGAGGCGGCCAAGCGCACCGGCGATGCCTCGACCCGGAAACTGCTCGGCGACCTGGCCGCGGCCGAGCAAAGCCATGAGAATTCGGCGCATCGGCTGGAGCAGAAACTTGTGCCGGGCGAGGTGAAGGACGAGGAAGCCAGCGCCGAGCAACGCCAGTTCATCCTGACCTATGTGCAGCCCGGGCTTGCCGGGCTGATGGACGGCTCGGTGTCGACGCTGGCGCCGATCTTTGCCGCAGCGTTTGCCACGCACGACACCTGGCAGACACTGCTGGTCGGCCTCGCCGCCTCGATCGGCGCCGGCATCTCGATGGGCTTTACGGAGGTCGCTTCCGACGATGGCAAGCTGTCGGGGCGTGGCTCGCCGATCAAGCGCGGCCTCACCGTCGGCATCATGACGACGCTGGGTGGTCTCGGTCACGCGCTGCCTTACATCATCCCGCATTTCTGGACGGCGACGGCGGTGGCGGCCGTCGTGGTGTTCTTCGAATTGTGGGCGATCGCCTTCGTGCAGAACCGCTACATGCAAACCCCGTTCCTGCGCGCGGCGTTTCAGGTGGTGCTGGGCGGGGCGCTGGTGTTTGCGGCCGGGGTGCTGATCGGGAATGCATGAGCGCCAAGCGCCCCCTCACCCAGCCTCCGCTTCGCTCGGCTGACCTCTCCCCGAGGGGAGAGGAGGTTTTCGACGCCTGCGC
Organism: Mesorhizobium sp. M0292; assembly: GCF_040321695.1. Classification (NCBI taxonomy): domain Bacteria; kingdom Pseudomonadati; phylum Pseudomonadota; class Alphaproteobacteria; order Hyphomicrobiales; family Phyllobacteriaceae; genus Mesorhizobium; species Mesorhizobium sp. M0292. The sequence goes on along the minus strand of NZ_JAMYSB010000007.1, from coordinate 50,979 downwards.
CAGTCTCTTCTCCCCAGCGGCGAGAAGGTGGCCGCGAAGCGGCCGGATGAGGGGGCCTGGCGCGACGCCGATACCTAGTCACCCATTCACCGCCCGGCTGTCGGCCGGCGCTTCATCCCTCTCCGTCAGCCCATAGTCCCGCAGCACATGCGCAATGCGCAGCCGGTAGCCGGCAAAGATTCCGCCACGGCCGGCCTTTTGCGCCTGCCGGTGCTCTTCCGTGTTGCGCCAGGCTTTCACCGCTTCCTCGTCGCGCCAGAAGGACAGCGACAGCACGCGGTTCGGGTCGACCAAGCTCTGAAACCGCTCGATCGAGATGAAACCGTCTATGCCGTCGAGCAGCGGCCTGAGTTCCGCGGCGATACCGAGATAGGCATCGCGCTTTCCCTCAGCCGGTTGCACCTCGAAGATGACAGCGATCATATCTCCTCCTTGACCGCGGTCTGGAACAGCTGCCGCGGTCCATGCGGCCCCGACACCAGCTTCAGGAAGATGCGGTCCTCTTTCAAGATGAACTTTTCGCGGCGGGCGAATTCGTAATTGGCCTTGCCCGCCGGATCTGCGGCGAGACGGGCGCGATATGCTTCGTAGGCGGCGAGGCTGTCGATGTTGTAGGCGGCGTAGGCGGTGGTGGCCGAGCCCTCATGCGGGGCGTAGTAGCCGATCAGATCGGCGCCGCAGCGCGGGATCGCCTGGCCCCAGGCCTTGGCATATTGCTCGAAGGCCGGCTTGCCGAACGGGTCGATCTCATAGCGGATGAAGCAAGTGATGGTCATCGTGATCTCCTTGGGTTTCGCGTGGATAGTTCGAGCGGCGTCGAAACGTTGTGCCGCAGGGTCTGCTAAGCAAAAGCGCTGGCTGTCAGGCCTGCCAGAAGGATTTTGCGCATTCGCGGCGCACATCCTCACGGGTCAGGCCGAGATCGCGCAGCAGATGGTCGTCGATCTCCGCGAGGCCGAGCCGCTGCAGGTGGCGGTCGTACCAGCGGGCGAGCAGCCGCCGTTGCAGCCAGGTGACGAATGGAAAAGGCCGGCGGCTGGCGAGTGGGGCGGAAGCGGTTGGCATCGGCGTTCTCCTTGATCCCGCCCGACAATAATGCTTATCTGACGAGAATGCTTCGATGGAGACCTAACTATGCGTGAAGGACCCGACATTGCCCGCATCGCCAGCCTGGTCGGCGATCCGGCGCGGGCAAACATGCTGAATGCGCTGATGGGCGGCACGGCTTTGACGGCCAGCGAACTGGCGCTGGAGGCCGGCGTGTCGCTGCCCACCGCGTCCTCGCATCTGTCGAAACTGATGGAGGGCGGGCTTTTAACTTTGGCCAGCCAGGGACGGCATCGCTATTACGGCCTCGCAGGGCCGCAGGTGGCCGGCATGATCGAGGCGATCACCGGGGTGGCCGAAGCGGTCGGCCCCAAGCGGGTGCGGCCCGGCCCGCGCGACGGCGCCATGCGCGTCGCCCGTGTCTGCTACGACCACCTCGCCGGCGAACATGCGGTGGCGATGCTGGACCGGTTCGTCGCGCGCGGCATCCTGTTGCGCGACGACAATGAGATGAGGCTGGGGCCAGCAGCAGCCTCGCATTTTTCGGCCATCGGCATCGGCGTCGGCGCCAAGCCGCGCCGGCCGGTCTGCCGCGCCTGCCTCGACTGGAGCGTGCGCCGCTCGCACCTTGCGGGAACGCTGGGCGCGGCTATTCTGGACAAGATCCTGGCGGAGAAATGGGCAAGGCGGGAGAAGGACAGCCGCGCGGTGGTGTTTTCACCGCCGGGGAAGCAGGCGTTCGAGCGGGTGTTTTTGGCGTAGAGGTTCGGCAGCGCTAATTGGGCGACGCTGGCGGGACAGCACCCCCCCTCTGGCCTGCCGGCCATCTCCCCCTCAAGGGGGGAGATTACGCGCTCAACAGCTTTCGCCAATCTCGAACATCGTAAAGGTGAGCTGCGCCTCGAAGCTGCCAATCTCCCCCCTTGAGGACAGAGGGGGGTGTGACGGAACGCTTGCGTAGCAGGTGAGGCGCGCGACGCTCACCCCCGCTTCAGCACCTTCGCCTGCTCGAAGAAATCCGCCCACGGATCGGCCTTCTCCAATTCCTTCAGCGTCGTCTTGTCGCCGATCGGGAAGGAATTCGGCGCTAGCCCCTTCTCAACCTCCGCCCACGTCACCGGTACCGAGACCGTCGCGCCCTTCTTGGCGCGGGAAGAGTAGGGCGCGACGGTGGTCGAGCCCCTGCCATTGCGCAGATAGTCGACGAAGATTTTTCCGGTGCGCGCCTTTTTCGACAGCGTCGCCGTGTAGCGGTCGGGCGCGGCCTGCTCCAGCGCCTTGGCGAAATCATGCGAGAAGGTTTTGACCGCCTCCCATTCCGCCGACGGCTTCAGCGGCACCAGCACGTGATAGCCCTTGCCGCCTGACGGCTTGACGAAATTCGGCAGCGACAGATCGTCGAGCTTGCCTCTGATGTCGAGCGCGGCCTCGCGCACCGCCTTGACGTCGACGCCTTCGTCGGGATCGAGATCGAAGATGATCTGATCCGGCTTTTCCAGCTCATCGATCTTGCAGCCCCAGATGTGGACCTCGACCACGCCGTACTGGACCAGAGCGGCAAGGCCGTCGAAATCGCGGATGAACAGGATTTCCTCGCCATCGGTCGGGTCCTTCATGCGGGCAATCTTGTCGCTCATGCCTGCCGAAGCATGTTTCTGGAAGAAGCGCGGACCGCCGATGCCATCCGGCGCCCTGACCAGGCTGAGCGGCCGGTTGACGATGAACTGCTCCATGCGCGGCCAGACCAGCGCGTAGTGTTCGAGCAAGTCCTGCTTGGATATTTTTTCCTCGGGCCACAGCAGCTTGTCGGGATGGGATAGTTTTACGCTGGTCGTGATCGTCGCGGGCGCCTTAGCCCCGGCGGCCTTGCCGGCGCCGCCTGCCGCCGGCTTTGCCTTGTTTGCCGCCTTCGATGGCTTTTCCTGCACGACTTCCTCCGCCGGCTTGTCCTCGCGCAGTCCCTGGAACGACGCGTGGCGTATTATACGGTCCGAGGTCCAGCTGCGGAACTCCACTTCGCCGACAAGTTCGGGCCTGACCCAGACCAAACCCTTGCCCTTTGGCACCGCGGCGGCAAACGGCGAGGCGTCTGCCTTCAGCGCATCGAGTTTTTTCTTCAAATCGGTGGCGCTCCTGGCTGTGAAGCCCGTGCCGACGCGGCCGGCATAGTGGAGCTTGCCGCCCTCGTGGTAGCCGACCAGCAGCGAACGCAGGCCGCGGCCGGTCTTGTCCGAGGGCAGATACCCGCCGATGACGAATTCCTGGCGGGCCGTGCATTTCGACTTCACCCAGCTTGGGCCACGGCCGCTGCGGTAGGGCGCACCGGCGCGCTTGGAGACGATGCCTTCGAGGCCCATGCGGCAGGCGTGCTGCAGCATGATCTTGCCGGGCTCGGCGAAATGGTCGCTGAAGCGAACAGCGGCATTTTCGGCCGTCTCGCCGAGCAGCTCCTGCAGCGCCTGCTTGCGCTCGACCAGCGGCTCGCGGCGCAAATCCTTGCCGTCAAGCCGCATCAGGTCGAACACATAGTAGGTGAAGCGGTCGGTTCGATTGGCGGAGAGATCCTGCTGCAGCAGCGAGAAAGACGAAACGCCGCTGTCGGCGAGCACGACGATCTCGCCGTCGATGATGGCGTCGCTGCATTTCAGCTGGGCCAGTTCCGCGACGATCTCGGGGCCGAATTTCTCCGTCCAGTCGAGGCCGGTGCGGGTCAGCAGCCGTACCTCCGTGCCGGCGATCTGCGCCTGCATGCGGTAACCGTCGAATTTGACCTCATGCAGCCAGTCCTCGCCGGGCGGCGCCTCGCGCTCCAGCGTCGCCAGTTGCGGCTCGACGAAGTCGAGGCGCTTGCCGGCTTTCGCCTTGCTGGATGCCGCAGGCTTGTTGGAGTGCCAGACCTTCGGCTTCTTGCCGTCGGCGGTCTTGCCTTCCGCGACCTCTTCGATGGTCAGGCCGGACTTCACCGATTTCGGTGCGCCCTTCAGGATATCCTCGCCGGGGCGGGCGGCGGCATCGTCGGATTTGATCAGCAGCCAGTTGTCGCGCTTTTCGCCCGGGCGGGGTCTTAACCTGACCAGATGCCACCGCCCATTCAGCTTCTGGCCGTTGAGTTCGAAGTCGATATGGCCCTTCTTCATCGCCTTGGCGGGGTCGATCTCTGGCGTCCATGTGCCTTCGTCCCAGACGATGACGGTGCCGCCGCCATACTCGCCCTTGGGAATGGTGCCCTCGAAGCCGGCATAGTCGATCGGGTGGTCCTCGACATGCACGGCCAGCCGCTTTTCGTGCGGGTCGAGGCTCGGGCCTCGCGTCACCGCCCAGCTCCACAACACGCCATCATGCTCAAGGCGGAAATCATAATGCAGCCTGGTCGCGTCGTGCTTCTGGACGACGAAGATGCCGCCGGGCTGCTTGCCGCGCGCGACCTTGCCCGCCGGCTCGGCCGTCTTCTTGAAATCGCGCTTGGACTGATATTGTTCGAGGCTGGCCACGGCGCCGACCCTCAAGCCGACTTGCGCTTGGGCGCAGAAGCTTTCGCCTTGCCGCTTTTTGCCGCCGGCTTGGCCTTCTTCGCCGGGCCTTCCGCCTGGCCGCCATCGGACAGGCTCTTCTTCAGCGCGTCGAACAGATTGACGACATTGGACGGCTTGGGCGCGGCCTGCGCTTTCGGAGCCTTCTTGCCGGCCTTCTTGGCGCGGATCAGTTCGAGCAGCGCGTCCTCATACTTGTCCTCGAATGTCGACGGATCGAACTTCCCCTTCTTCTTGTCGATGATGCGTTCGGCCATATCGGTCATCTCCTGGTCGGTCTTCACCGCCTTGATGTCGCCGAAGATGCTCTCCGGCTCCCGCACCGTGTTGCCGTAGCGCAAGGTGGTCAGCACCATGCCTTTGCCGCGCGGCTCGATGACCACGGGCCGCTCGCGGCTATAGAGCACGACGCGCGCCAGCCCGGCCATCTTCTTGTCCGCCATGGCATCGCGAATGACGGCAAAGGCCTCCTCCGACACCTTGTCGGCGGGCGTGACATAATAGGGCGTGTCGAGATAGATCTGCTCTATCGAGGCTTTGTCGACGAAGCCATCCAGCGCCATCGTGTGCGAGGACTCGATCTGCACCGCTTCGATCTCTTCGTCCTCGATATGGACGAACTCACCGGGGCTCACCTCATAGCCCCTGATCTCGTCGCCATCGCCCAGCGGCTTGCCGGTTTCAGAATCGACATAGATGCGCTTGACCGTGTTGCCGGTCTCGCGGTTGAGCACCCGGAACGAAACTTTTTCGGCGTGGGTGACGACGTTGGTCAGTTCGACAGCGCAGGTGACCAGCGACAGTTTCAGATAGCCCTTCCAGGCGGGGCGAGGTGCCATGGCGAACTCCTGCGCGATGCGGTTCAAGCGAGAACGGGCAAGGCCCGTTCCGGTTCCGGGCGCGCAGCCAGGGGCATTTCGGCAGCGAGCATGGAAATTTCGAGAGGCTCGCCAAATCTGAAACAGAACCGCGCTCAAGCGACATCCATACGAAACATATGTGATGCAAAAGTCACAATGCCGGAAATGGCGACGAACCACACCGAAAGACCCCCAAACAGCCGCATTCCGGCCACGAAGCATGGGGTTTTCGACCAAAGATTAACATCGTGTTCACCGACTATTCACGCCTCGACGCTATGATCCCCGCAATCGGACGGGACATCCGAAAATCGGGACAGGGACTTGAGTAAAATGAAATTCTGGGGCCACATCGCCGGCTATGCCGCCGCCATCCGTGAGTTCATCGCGCCGACCTATCGGCCGGAGCGCTACTACATGCGCGGCCCGGGTCCGGCCTGCGCCCGTCGCGGCAGCTCGCTCGGCGCGCATTGATCATGACATTCGAAACGCGTCACGACAGCCGGATCTGCAGACCGGAGGCCGATCCCCGCGCAACCACCTATCGCGCCGAGCGCCCCGCGCTGGCCGCGAGAAGCCGTGCGACAACGCCGCGGCTTTGATCCCGCTGCCGGCGGGCTTAGTGTCTGAAGACACAAGCTGCCGGACGTCCCGTGACTTCTTCTCCTGAACCCTTCGATGCCAGCCAGCCATTGATCGTTTTCGACGGCGTCTGCGTGCTGTGCTCGGGCTTCGTACGCACGGTGGTCGGGCTCGACCGCAAAAACCGCTTCCGCTTCGCCACGGCGCAGTCGCCCTTCGGCGAGGCGCTGTTCCAGAGATACGGGCTGCGCACCGACAGCTACGAGACCAATCTGGTCCTTGTCGGCGGCGCTCCCTTCATGCGGCTGGACAGTTTCATCGCGGTGATGGCCGAACTCGGCTGGCCGTGGCGGGCGGCGAAGGCCCTGCTGCTCATCCCGCGCCCCTTGCGTGACTGGCTCTACGAACGCATCGCCAAAAACCGCTACGCCATGTTCGGCCGCAAGGACAGTTGCGAGATCCTGTCCGCCGCGATACGTGCGCGCGTGATCGGCTAATCGCCTGTCACCCAAAAGTGACCTCGGTTCCGGGAAAACGACATACGCAAAAAGAGCGGCGCCATGAGGCTTCTGGTCGTTGGCGGCTATGGCATTTTCGGCGGCCGCATCATGCAATTGCTGGAGAGCGAGCCACGCCTAATCCTGCTCGTCGCCGGGCGCTCACTGGCCAAAGCCGAGGCCTGGTGCAAAACCCGCACCGGCGCGGCGCCGCCGCTCGTGCCGACGCGCTTCGATCGCAACGGCGACGTCGCGCAAGGCCGGCCTGTTCGTTCGCGCCTCAGTCCGGCAGCGCCGCGACGGCGACGATCTCGATGACGATGTCTGCCTGGGCAAGCGCTGCGACGCCGATTACCTCCGAAGGCGGCGGATTGTTGTCGCTGCAATGCTTCGGACAATGCTCGGCGAAAAACGCGTCCAGCACGTCGAGACGAAAATTAGGCGAGCTGAGGACGCCGCCGTCGGGAAATGGCCCTTTGACGAAAAAGGTCAGCCTGATGAGATGGTCGAGCCCGCTGCCAAGTTCTTCCAGATCCGATTTGATGTTGCCGAGAACTTCCCGCCACTGCGCCGCGGCATCGCCGGCGAAGCCGCCACCCTTCTTGCCGGCCGGATCGTAGTCAGCCGATGTCGCGGTGTTGCCGCAGAGATAGACGGTGCCTTTCGCACCGCTGACGACCGTGCCTTTGCCCCATGGCATCAACCGGCTGTTCTTGAATTTCTTGTGGGTCACGAGTTCCATTCTCTTCTCCCACGCCTCGTGTGACGTGCCCGCCAACGACAGAGGATAGTGCTGTGCGGAGCCACGGCCAGTCCGCTGCCGGTCATCCGCCAGCAGACGAAGGAACATCTGGTCCTTGCGAAATCTCCTGGCGGAGGCGAAAGTTTTTTCTGAAGCCTGTCGAAATCGGCCGCCGCCGCGCGACATACGTCTGGCCCCGCTAGGACGCGGCCTTCGAAACCACGGGAGAAGACCCATGCGATACATGCTTTTGATCAACAGCGACGAAGCCGCGCAGGCGAACACGCCAATCGAGAAGGCTCAGCAGATGAGCGCAGCATATGCCGCCTATACCGAAGCGTTGAAGAAATCCGGCGCATGGCTCGCCGGCGAACGGTTGCGCCCGACCCAGGCGACCACCTCGGTGCGGATCACAGACGGCAAGACCAACGTGATCGACGGCCCCTATGCCGACACCAAGGAGCAGCTTGCCGGCTTCTACATGATCGAGGCGGCCGATATCGATACCGCCATCGACTGGGCGGCGCGCTGTCCGGCGGCGAGCGCCGGCACGGTCGAGTTGCGGCCGATCTGGGAAATGGCCGACTACATGCCCAAGAAATGAAACCGTGATGGACAATCGCCCGGAGATCGCGCGGGCGGCGGCCGAAGCGGCCGCCCGGCAGAGTTACGGCAAGCTGGTCGCCTGGCTAGCGGCGCGCACCCGCGACGTGGCCGGCGCCGAGGACGCGCTGGCCGAGGCCTTTGCCGCGGCGCTGGAGCGCTGGCCACAGACCGGCGTGCCTGAGAAGCCTGAGGCATGGCTGCTGGCCGTCGCGCGCCGCCGTGGTGTCGATGCGGTGCGCCGTCGGCTGACCAGCGAGGCGAGCCGCGACCATCTCAAGCTGATGGCCGAGGAGATGGAGGCGAGCATGGAAGACGAAGACCTGCCCGACGAACGTCTCAGGCTGATGTTTGCCTGTGCGCATCCGGCAATCGAAGCCAGCGTGCGGGCGCCGCTGATCCTGCAAACGGTTCTGGGTTTCGACGCGGCGACGATCGCCTCGGCCTTCCTGGTTTCGCCGGCGACGATGGGCCAGCGTCTGGTGCGCGCCAAGAGCCGCATCCGCGAGATCGGCATTCCGTTCCGCGTGCCGGATCGCGCCGAACTCGGCGAGCGGCTGGGAACGGTGCTGGAAGCGATCTACGCGGCTTTCGCCGAAGGCTGGACCGACCCGGCAGGGACCGAGACGAGAGCGCGCAATCTGGCGACCGAAGGCATCTGGCTCGGGCGGCTGGTGGCATCGCTGATGCCGGACGAACCGGAAGCGCTCGGCCTGCTGGCGCTGATGCTGTTTGCCGAGGCGCGCCGCCCGGCGCGGCGCGATGCGGCTGGAGATTATGTGCCGCTCGCCGAACAGGATTGCCGTCTTTGGGATCACGCGCTGATCGACGAAGCCGAGGCGCTGCTGGGCCACGCCGCCACCATGGGCGTCATCGGCCGCTACCAGCTCGAAGCGGCGGTACAATCGGTGCATGCGACGCGGCGACGGACCGGCCAAACCGATTGGGCGGCGATCCGTAACTTCTACGATGCGCTGTCGGCGATATCAGGCTCGCCGGTGATTTCGATCAACCGCGCCGTGGCGATTGCCGAGGCCGAAGGGGCGGCGGCAGGACTGGCGGCGCTCTACGTGCTGGGCGACGACAAGCGGCTCAACGACTATCAGCCCTATTGGGCCGCTCGCGCCGGCCTGCTGGCCAGGCTCGGCAATGCGGCGCAAGCGGTCGAAGCCTATGACCGGGCGATCGGCCTTGAACGCGACCCCGCCGTGCGCCGCTTCCTGCAGGCGAAACGGGCGATCCTGCGAAATTGAAGCGTCCGTTCAGGCCGGCCACATCTCATGCGTGGTGTTGAGCCGTTTCATCAGCGGATGCGCGCGCAGCGCCGACCATAAGCGTTCGATGTTCGGCCAGTCGGCTCGCGCCTTGTCCATATCGGGGTGCCAGGCCACCAGCATGACGAGGTAGACGTCGGCCAGCGACATCGCGTCGCCGACCAGCCAGCCGCGCCCCTCGAGGGCTGCATCGACAATGGCGAAGCCGCGGTCCATCTCGGCAATGGCTGCCTGCTTGACGGCTTTCTTGCCGTCGGCATCGGTGGTGTAGCGATGGGCATAGTAGAGGCGCAGGATGGCGGGGTAGAGCACCGATGACATGAACGCCATCCAGCGCAGGAAACCGGCGCGATCCGGCGATCCGGCGGCCGGCGCCAGACCCGCCTCCGGATGGCGCTCGGCAAGCAGGATGCAGATCGCCGCCGATTCGGTTATCGATTGACCGTTGGGCAAGGTCAGCACCGGAACCTGGTTCAACGGGCTGATGTCGAGGAAAGCCGGGTCCGGCGGATCCTTCTTCGGCACGTCGATCTGGTCGAATTGCGCGTTTGCCAGCGCCAATGCGGCCTCGACGACAAAACCGCCGCTGCCTGGGCGCGTGTAAAGCTTGTACATGTGATTCTCCCCCTGCCCGCGCGAAGCAGGCCGGGGCGATTTGACCCTGAAGCCGCCTCCCGCTCAAGCCGGTGGCGGACGCCACGGCCGGGTTTTCTGCGGTCCAGCCATGAGACTTCCGATGTCGGAGGGACAGCACCCCCCGATGCCCGGCAGGGCAGAGGGGGGTGCGAAGGATCGCCGCCTATCCAGTTAAGACGTTAAGCCCCCAGCCCGTCGAACAGGATCGTCGACAGATAGCGCTCGGCGAAGGACGGGATGATCACCACTAGGTTCTTGCCCTTGTTCTCCGGCCGCGACCCGACGGCGATGGCGGCCTGCAGGGCAGCGCCCGACGAGATGCCGACCGGCACGCCTTCAAGGCGGGCGACGAGGCGGGCGTTGGCGACCGAATCCTCGTTGGAGACCTTGACGATCTCGTCATAGATCGAGGTGTCGAGGATCTTGGGCGCAAAGCCGGCGCCGATGCCCTGGATCTTGTGCGGGCCGGGCTGGCCGCCCGACAGCACCGGCGAGGCCTCCGGCTCGACGGCGACGACATGCACCGAGGGCTTGCGTTGCTTCAGCACCTGGCCGACGCCGGTGATCGTGCCGCCGGTACCGATGCCGGCGACGAAGATGTCGACCCCGCCATCGGTGTCGTTCCAGATCTCCTCAGCGGTGGTGCGGCGGTGGATCTCCGGGTTGGCCGGGTTTTCGAACTGCTGCGGGATGACGGCGTCGGGCAAGGTGGCGGCCAGCTCGTCCGCCTTGGCGATGGCGCCCTTCATGCCTTTCGGCCCTTCCGTCAGCACCAGTTCGGCGCCGAGCAGCGCCAGCATCTTGCGGCGCTCCACCGACATGGTTTCGGGCATGGTCAGGATCAGCTTGTAGCCCTTGGCGGCAGCGGCGAAGGCGAGCGCGATACCGGTATTCCCGGAGGTCGGCTCGATCAGCGTCGTCTTGCCGGGTTTGATCCGGCCCGACGCTTCCAGCGCCTCGATCATCGAAACGCCGATGCGGTCCTTGACCGAGGCGATCGGATTGAAGAATTCGAGCTTGGCAAGAAGGTTGGCAACGACGCCCTTCTCCTTGGCGAACTTGTCGAGCCGCACCAGCGGCGTGTCGCCGATCGTCTCGGTGATCGAGTTGTAGACACGGCCGCGGCCGGGCACGCGCGCGGAAGGCTTGTTCATTGGTTTCGCTCCCAAATCAGATCAGGCAATTGGCGTCGGCGGACAGAATAAGGCTTTCGCCCGCGCAAGATAGGCTGCCGGCCGAAAATATCGAGTGGGCCGCTTGCTGAAAACGCTTGCCTTCCGAAGCCGCATTTCCGGATGGACCGATCGGCGGAATGAATTGCCTGAACCGATCTACTGACGTGCGGCAATGGCTGCGGCCGCGCCCACCATGAAGCCAGCGGCGGTGCGGTTCAGCGCCTTCAGCGCGCGCGGCGATTTCAGGAACCAGCGCGCCTTGGCGGCCAGCGCCAGATAGGGCACAAGCACCACGAAGAGCACGATAACGGTGAGCGCGACCAGGATGCCGTAGTCGGCGAGCGTGATGGTCTTCAGGTCGACGATGGTCGGCGTGATGGCGAGGTAGAAGATCATCGTCTTCGGGTTGCCCAGCGTGACGGTGAGGCCGGCAAGGAAGCTCGATACCAGGCCGCCCTTGCCTTTCCTGGCCTCGACAGTCTCGGGCGTGATCCCGGCCGTCCAGAAACGCCAGCCGAGGAAGGCGAGATAGGCGACGCCCAGCCATTTGATGACGAGAAACACCATGCCGAAGCTTTGCGCGACAAAGGCAAGGCCGAGCACCACCGCGGTGAGATAAATGAGGTCGCCGAGCATCAGGCCGAACGACATCGCCAGCGACGAGCGGAAGCCGGATCCGAGCGCCCGCGCCACAAGCGCGGTGACGCCGGGGCCGGGAATGGCGGCGGCGATGCCCAGCGCAGCACTATAGGCAAGGAAGCCGGTGAGGGTCATGACGGTCGCACCTCGTGAAACGACTCTGATGCCATGAAAAGCCTGCAACGGCAAAACGGATTCGATTGCGCCAAGCAGGACATGAAAGCCGGTCATCATCGCCTGAAAGCGAGAGATGGTTCACTTACGCCTCGAAGGCGGTCGGCTATCTCGCATGGCTCCGAACGGCAGGAGCACCCATGTTAGCCAAAAGACTTCACATCCAGCTTATGAAGTGGATGCCCAACAACTATTCCGAAGCACGCGGTCACGTCCACGAGCTGGAATGGTATCTGTGGTTCGAGGGGCGTCAGGCTTTCAGCCTGTTCGACAAGGGCGATAGCGATGTCGTTCCGCAGACTGGATATTTTACCGACAGCCGGGACCCTGGCGCTCACCCCATTCGTCCGATGATCTATCCGCTGGTAGTCAACAACCGGTTCAAGGTGCGACTGGTGGCGATGGAGCGTGACGGACCGCAAAAGATAGACCCCGACGACACCGCCAAAGGCGAATTCTACATCGACCTCGACACCAAATATCCGCCGGTCTCCGACTGGCGCATCATCCCTGCCGATCCGCGCAGTACCGACCTCAACGTGGAAGCGTCGTTCCAGCTGCAATGGCTGGACTATGTCGATACCGCCGAGATTGCCGAGGATGGCCCGCCACGCATCATCGACAAGTCCAACTATCCCTATCCGTGGGGCGCCAATGTGATGGTGTTCGAGCACTGGCTCGGGCTTGGCCGCAAGGCGCCGCTCAAACTCATCGACCCGAACCGCGCATCGCGCCGCGAATACTGGATGATCAATGGCAATGCGGCCCGGCGCATGGTGCAGGACCTCTATCGCTTCAACGTCAACCAGCTTGGCGTCGCCAACGACACCATCAGCAGTGTTTACGTGCCGAAGCTCAATGCCGGCCACGTCACGGTGACGCTTTACGAACACGATTTCAGCGACGGCCGCTTCGCGCAAGGGGCGAAGAAGTCCTTCGGCTCGGTCGGCCTCTTCAATCTCAGGGATACCGGTTTTGATGACCGCGTCTCATCGGCCGAGGTGATCCATACCTATCCCAAGGTGATCCATCGGGACGTGCATTAGGGCCGGATTGCGCTGTTCGCCGGCTCAGGATGGGCCATCGACATGGGTGATGCGCCAGATGGTGCCGTTGCCATCCTCGGTTACGATAAGCGCGCCGTCCTTGGCCACCGCGACGCCGACCGGCCGGCCCCAGACGGCGTCGTCGGAGAGGACGAAGCCGGTGATGAAATCCTGGTACTCGCCGGTCGGCTTGCCGTCGCTGAATCTCAGCCGCACCACCTTGTAGCCGGTCCTCATACCACGGTTCCAGGAGCCGTGCAGGGCGACGAAGGCGTCACCCTTGTACTCTGCCGGGAAATTGCCGCCGTCATAGAAGGCGATGTTGAGCGGCGCCGAATGCGCCTGCATCAGCACGTCGGGCACGGTGACCGAGCCGGCGAGGTCTGGGCGCGCGCCCTCGTGACGCGGGTCCTCGTTGGCGCCGATATAATACCAGGGCCAGCCATAGAAGGCGCCGTCCTTGACTGAGGTGGCATATTCGAACGGCACATCGTCGCCGAGACCGTCGCGCTCGTTGACGACACACCACAGCGCGCCGGTGGCCGGCTGCACGGTCATGCCCGAGCAATTGCGCAGGCCGGTAGCGAGGATGCGGCCATTCTTGCCGTCGGGGCCGAAGGCCAGCACGTCGGCACGGCCATCCTCGGAACCCCAGGTGGCGCCGAGTGGCTGTGATTTTGCCCAGGCGTCAAGGCCGCCCTTCGGTGCCTTCTGCATGCCCTCCGCGACGTTCGATCCGGAGCCGACCGAGAGATACAGCGTCTTCCCGTCCGGCGAGAAGGCGATATCGCGGGTCCAGTGGCCGCCGGTAGGGATGTCGGAGACAATCGTCTCCGGTTCGCCGGAGGCTTTAAGGTCGCCGTCGCGGTAGGCGTAGCGGACCACGCTGTCGTTGTTGGCGACGTAGACCCATTGCGGCTTGTCGCCAGGCGGGTAGAAGGCGATGCCATAGGGCTGGTTGAGATTGTCGGCAAAAATGCCCTCTTCGGCCGGCTTCGCGCTACCCTTGGCCAGCCGATAGACGCGGATCTGGTTGGCGTCACTGTCGGCGACGAACAGGTCGCCGTTCGGCGCCACGCGCACGACCCGCGGATTGGAAATGCCGGAAGCAACCAGTTCGGCCGAAAACCCAGGCGGCAGGACGGGCTTCGCGCCCTCGGGCCGATCGCCGAGGCCGGCGCTGTTGGAGGCGGATCCGGTGATGTTGGGTCTTTTCAGATCATCCGGCCTAATCAGCCGGCGCACACCTGGCTTGTCGGCCTTCCAGTCGCCGAAAGCGTCCTTGCCGGTCAGCAGCAGTTGATCAGCCTGCTGGGCGAAGGCGCTGGTGGCCAGAAGCAGGGCAAGGCCTGCGAAGCCGGCAATCCGGATCATGCTGTTCTCCTCGAACTCGCGCCGTCGGCGCGTCACGACAAGGGAGATATTGTGCGGCCGCCGCAAAAGAGAAGCGTGCGCGCGCAGATTCGACGAGAGAACCGCTCAACTTTCCTCTTCGACGTCCAGATCGTCGTCGAGACGCTTTTCCAATTCGACAAGATCTTCCGGCAGCGGCAATCCCATGGCGCGCATTTCGCGCAGTTTTTCGCGCAGCTGCTCCTGGATTTCGTGCTCGTCCTCCGGCTGGTTGACCATTTCTTCGAGCAGCATGCTGATCTGGGCCTTGAACGATTCAAGCGCCATTCTGCGCCCTCCTTTACGGTGATCACGGCTTCGGAATTATCTTAACATCCGGGTAATCAATTGGGCCGTGTAGTCGACCATCGGCACGATGCGGGCATAATTCAGCCTGGTCGGGCCGATGACGCCGAGCGCGCCGACGACGCGGGCGTCCTTGTCGCGGTAAGGTGCCACGACCAGCGACGAGCCGGAGAGCGAGAACAGCTTGTTTTCCGAGCCGATGAAGATCCGCACGCCGGGGCCGTCCTCGGCGAGGTCGAGCAGCTGGATCAGCCCGTCCTGCGTCTCCAGATCCTCGAACAGGTGGCGCAGCAATTCGATATCGGCCTGGGCGGTGACGTTTTCGAGTAAATTGGCGCGGCCGCGCACGATAAGGCGCGCCGGCAGGCCGCTGTCGGCGCCGGCCCACACCGCCAGGCCTTTCTCGACCAGGTCCTGCGACAACGTGTCCAGCGCTGCCCTGGTCTCGTCCTTGATGCGGGCGATCTCGATGCGCGCCTCGGCGAGCGTGCGGCCCCTGATATGGGCGTTGAGGAAGTTGGAGGCCTCGTGCAGCTGCGAGACGGTGATGCCGGCCGGCAGGTCGACGACGCGGTTCTCGACATCGCCATTCTGCGACACCATCACCGCCAGCGCCTTGGTCGGCTCGAGCTGGATGAACTCGATGTGCTTCAGCGCCACCTCGTTCTTGGTGGCGAGCACCAGGCCGGCGCCGCGCGACATGCCCGACAGCATCTGGCTGGCCTCGGTCAGCATGTGTTCCAGCGTCGCGCCCGAGCCGGAGGCGCGCACCTGCGCCTCGATGACCCGGCGTTCCTCGTCGGAGAGATCGCCAAGCTCCATGAAGGCATCGACGAAGAAGCGCAGGCCGGTCTGGGTCGGCAGGCGCCCGGCCGAGATGTGCGGGGCATAGATCAGGCCGAGATGCTCGAGGTCGCTCATCACGTTGCGGATGGTGGCCGGCGACAGCGACGACGGCAGGATGCGCGACAGGCTGCGCGATCCCACAGGCTCACCGTCCTTCAAATAGGATTCGACGATGCGCCTAAAAATGTCGCGCGAACGCATGTCGAGCGATTGCAGCGCGGGCGCCAGCAGACTGGGTTCGGTGACTGCCTTGGTCATTCGAGCCAAAAACCTCCGGCCCAAGGATATAGACTTCCATCGCTCCCGCGCAACCCGGCGTCTATATGGGGCCTTTTCCTTTGCGCCATGGGCTGCATGCGTCTACAAGCCGCCGACGCAACCGTAAAAAGAACAGAAAGAGGCCTCGATGCGCCCTTCCAAACGCCAAGCCGACGAAATGCGCGCCATCTCCTTCGAGCGCGGCGTCTCCAAACACGCCGAGGGCTCGTGCCTGGTGAAATTCGGCGACACGCATGTGTTGTGCACGGCGAGCCTGGAGGAAAAGGTGCCGGGCTGGATGCGCAATTCCGGCAAGGGCTGGGTGACGGCGGAATACGGCATGCTGCCGCGTTCGACCGGCGAGCGCATGCGCCGTGAAGCCTCGGCCGGCAAGCAAGGCGGCCGCACGCTGGAAATCCAGCGGCTGATCGGCCGCTCCTTGCGCGCCGTTGTCGACCTGCAGGCACTGGGCGAACAGCAGATCACCGTCGACTGCGACGTCATCCAGGCCGATGGCGGCACCCGCACGGCCTCGATCACCGGCGGCTGGGTGGCGCTCTACGATTGCCTGCGCTGGATGGAAGCGCGGCAGATGGCCAGTGTTGCCAAGGTGCTGAAGGACCATGTCGCGGCAATTTCCTGCGGCATCCATGACGGCCAGCCGGTCATCGACCTCGACTACATCGAGGATTCATCTGCCGGCACCGACGCCAATTTCGTCATGACCGGCAAGGGCGGCATCGTCGAGATCCAGGGCACCGCCGAGGGCGAGCCTTTCTCGGAAGGGCAGTTCGCGGAGCTGATGGGCCTTGCCAAGAAGGGCATTCAGCGGCTGGTGAGCTTGCAGCAGATGGCTGTGGCTTGATTGAATTTAACGTGATGACGTCGGCGATCCTTCACACCCCCCTCTGGCCTGCCGGCCATCTCCCCCGCAAGGGGGGAGATCAGAGGTCGCTACCGTTTTCGCCAACCATCAACGTTGAGACGCCGCCAGCGGAACTGCCAATCTCCCCCCTTGCGGGGGGGATGCCCGGCAGGGCAGAGGGGGGTGCCTGATGCAACCCTCCGCTATTCTTGAGTCAGCGCTTTACGTCACGGATCTCGCCGCTGCCGAAGCCTTCTACTCCAACGTCCTCGGCCTCCCTCTCCTCGGCAAGGTCGACGGCCGCCATCTCTTCTTCCGCTGCGGCCCGGGCGTGCTGCTCATCTTCAACGCCGAAGCCACCAAAATCCCGCCGGCGCCCGATGCGCGGCTGAAAGTGCCGCCGCATGGCACGGTCGGCGAGGGCCATCTCTGCTTTGCCGCAAGTGAGGATGAACTCGCACAGTGGAAGGCGCAACTTGAGGCGAAAAACATCGCCATCGAAAGCGAATTCGAATGGCCGCAGGGCGGGCGCTCGATCTACATACGCGACCCCTCGGGCAATTCGATCGAATTCGCCGAGCCAAGGATCTGGGGCCTTTGATGCATTCTCTCGATGGAAAGAAGATCGTCGTTGCCAGCCACAATGAAGGCAAGCTGCGCGAATTCGCCGATTTGATGGGTCCGTTCGGCTTCGAGGCGAAGTCGGCCAAGGACTACGGCCTGCCGGAACCGGAGGAGACCGGCACCACCTTCGAGGAAAACGCCTACATCAAGGCCTTCGCCGCGGCTAAGGCGACCGGCCTGCCGGCGCTGTCGGACGATTCGGGCCTGTGCGTCGACGCGCTCGACGGCGCCCCCGGCGTCTACACCGCCAATTGGGCCGAAGCTCCCGATGGCAGCCGCGACTTCGGGATGGCCATGCAGCGCACCGAAGTGGCCTTGCAGGAGGTCGGCGCCGCCAAGCCAGCGCAGCGCAAGGGGCGGTTCGTCGCCGTCATCTGCCTGGCCTTCCCCAATGGCGAGGCTGAATATTATCGCGGCGAAGCTGAGGGAACGCTGGTGTGGCCGCCGCGCGGCGAACTGGGCTTCGGCTACGACCCGGTGTTTTTGCCCGACGGTTTCGACAAGACGTTCGGCGAGATGAGCGCTGAGGAAAAACACGGCTGGAAGCCCGGTCAGCCGACGGCGCTGTCGCACCGCGCCCGCGCCTTCCAGAAATTCGCCCGCGCCAGGTTAGGCTCAGCTTAATGTCGCTGGACCGCAGCCCGGGCTTCGGGGTCTACATCCATTGGCCGTTCTGCGCCGCCAAATGCCCGTATTGCGACTTCAACAGCCATGTCCGTCACCAGCCGGTCGACCAGGAGCGCTTTGCCCGCGCCTTCGAGAACGAGCTGAAGACCATGAGCGAGCGGACCGGGCCGCGCGAAGTGACCAGTATCTTTCTCGGCGGCGGCACACCGTCGCTGATGCAGCCGCAGACGGTGGCGGCGGTGCTGGACGCCGTGGCGAAGAACTGGACGGTGCCCGACGGCATCGAGGTGACGCTGGAAGCCAATCCGTCCTCGGTCGAGGCCGAGCGATTTCGCGGCTACCGCGCCGCCGGCGTCAACCGTGTGTCGCTCGGCGTGCAGGCGCTGAACGACAAGGATCTGCGCTTCCTCGGCCGGCTGCACAATGTCGACGAGGCGCTGCATGCAATTGGCCTGGCACGGGACATATTCCCAAGACTTTCCTTCGACCTGATCTACGCCCGCCCCGGCCAGACGCTGGATGACTGGCAGGCGGAGCTCGAACAGGCGATCGGCCATGCCGCCGACCATCTGTCGCTCTACCAGCTGACCATCGAGGAAGGCACGCCGTTCCATGCCCTTCATGCGGCGAACAAATTCATCATCCCCGATAATGACCGGGCCGCCGATCTCTATGCGCTGACGCAGGAGATCACCGCAGCGCATGGCCTGCCGGCCTATGAGATTTCCAACCACGCCAGGCCGGGCGCCGAGAGCCGGCACAATCTGACCTATTGGCGCTATGGCGAATATGTCGGCGTCGGACCGGGCGCGCATGGCCGCTTTATCGAGAACGGCCACCGCACCGTGACGATCGCCGAGCGGATGCCGGAGACCTGGGCCAATCTGGTGGAGGCCAGGGGCCATGGCGTCACCGGCGGCGAGATCCTGACGCGCTCCGAAGAGGCCGACGAGTTCCTGCTGATGGGGCTGAGGTTGGCCGAAGGCATCGACCTTTCCCGCTACGAGGCGTTTTCCGGGCGCGGCCTGTCGAGCGCCCGGCTGACCGTGCTGCAGGATGAGGGGCTGGTGGCGCCGATCGGCAATGCCAGGCTACGCGCCACGCCAGCCGGCATGATCGTGCTCGATGCCGTGGTGGCGGATTTGGCGCGGTGAGCCCACAGGGCAAATGGCCGGGCTGTTGGACGATTTATCGGCTTGAGCAAGGATGTTAGAAAGTCGACTTGTTGAACCGCTGGCGTGCCAGCGCCGCATCCGAGGTGACTCCTGCGATGACGTTCCTGATCCACGAGACCTTGATGACATTGAACACGGATGATGTGTTCGAGTTTGGATTGACCGAAATCTTGAGATCTCCAGAGCAAGACGACCTCTTTGAGGCTCAGGCGATTTTCATCAGGAACGCAACGGTCACATCGAAACTAAAATTGACCCACTTGAGCGAATTCAGCGTTGTCCTCAGTTTCATAACATATATTGGAAATAAGCTTCGCGGAATCGCCAAGGATGAGTTGCTCGAGTTTGATCTGAATGGACTCACATTTGATCAGTACATCCCTCTCAGCAAAAATCTGCGTAAGATCTGGGATGAGTAGTCGGTGAAGAACGTCCTGTTCGTCTGCAGCCAGAACCGCTTGCGCAGCCCGACCGCCGAGCAGGTGTTCTCCAAACGTAGGGATATCGAGGTCGAGTCGGCCGGCACCAATCACGATGCAGACACGCCGCTGACGCATGAACTGGTCGCCTGGGCCGACATCGTCTTCGTGATGGAAAAAGCGCACCGCACCAAGCTGCAGAAGAATTCAAGGAGAGCCTGAAGAAGGCCCGCGTCATCTGCCTCGACATCCCGGATGACTACGGATCCATGGATCCGGAGTTGATCGACCTTCTGAAGGCACGGGCTTCGCGATATCTCGATTGAACTATGGGGGCTTCGTAACCACGCGTTCGTCATCCTCGAGTCTGCGCCGCGTCGCTTCGCTCCTTGCTCGCCCGTGATGACGAAGTGAGGGTGGTCCTCGCCAATCGCGAAGGTCAAGCGTCGTGCTTGAAGCGGCGCTTGCCGCGGTGTTTCTCGGCATGCGCCTCTCCGGTCCGGGCGGGCTTGGCGTCGCTCTTGTCCCGGCGGACGCTGTTCTGGTCGTTCATCGGATGCGGCGGCGCGCCTTCGCGGGCGCTCTTCGTTTCAAGACGGGTGATGAAGATATCGAAACGATTGGGCATCGTACGGTCAGTGCTCCGTCGTGCTGTCCGGTTTGTTGTCCGAAAGCCTGACATTCGTCGGCAAGGCGGTGGCCGTCCGACTGGCCAGGCCGGTGTCGCTTTCGGCGAGCGCACGCTTGCCCTTTCGCGCAGTGAAGCGCTTGCGCTCGGCATAATAGGGCTCGAAAACGTCCTGCAATTCCAGGCTGTCCATCCTGTCCTCCTCCTCAAGAGACTCAGGTATTCAATCCGCCAGCCACGCTTTCGTTCCCCACTGTGGCAAAGACATGGCCGCCGGGTTACATCGGCGTCAGGTTTGGCCCGACGTTCGGGAGTTTTGCAACCCGGCGCGCGCCATGCCAAACAGGGCGAAATGGAGAGACCCGGTGACCGGCGAGAAACGCAGCTATGTGATCGGGCAGACCGAGGTCGCAGTCCGGCCGCTGGCGCCGGCGCTGTATCTGGTGGCGACGCCGATCGGCAACCTCTCCGACATCACGCTGCGCGCCTTGGAAACGCTGGCTGCCGCCGACATAGTCGCCTGCGAGGACACCCGCGTCTCACGCGTGCTGCTCGACCGCTACGGCATCCGCAGGCGCACAACCGCCTATCACGAACACAATGCCGGCGAGGCGGGACCGAAGCTGATCGCAGCACTCGAGGCCGGGCAGAGCGTGGCGCTGATTTCGGATGCCGGCACGCCGCTGATCTCCGACCCAGGCTACCGGCTGGTCGGCGAAGCGCTGGAGCACGGCCTGCGCGTGGTGCCGATCCCCGGCCCATCGGCGCCGCTGGCGGCGCTGACTGCGTCGGGCCTGCCGTCCGACGCCTTCCTGTTTGCGGGGTTTTTGCCGGTGAAATCTGGGCAGCGGCTGACCAGGCTGGAGACCTTCAAGACGGTGCCGGCAACGCTGATCTTCTTCGAGTCGCCACGCCGGCTGGCCGATACGCTGCTTGCGATGGTCGAGGCGCTGGGTGGTGGGCGCAAGGCCGCCATCGGCCGCGAGCTGACCAAGACTTTTGAAGAGATGCGGACGGGAACGCTGCAGGCGCTGGCCGACCACTATGCGGCGGCTGACACGCCGAAGGGCGAGATCGTCATCTGCGTCGGGCCCGCCGAGATCAAGGCCGACCAACCCGCCGACATCGACAGGCTGCTGCTGTCGCTGGCCGCCGAAATGCCGGCGTCCAAGGCGGCGGCGGAAGCGGCGAAGATGACAGGCGGGCAGAAGCAGTCGCTCTACCGCCGGCTGCTGGAACTCAGGGATGCGGTTGGAGAAGGCGAAGGTGGCTGAGCGCCCGGCCGCCAGCCGCCAAAAAGCCTATCGGCGCGGCCATCGCGGCGAGTGGCTGGCGGCGGCGGCGCTGATGCTGAAAGGTTATCGCATCCTCGCCCGCCGGCATCGCACCCGCTTCGGCGAGATCGACCTGATCGCCAGGCGCGGCGACCTGGTGCTGTTCGTCGAGGTCAAGGCGCGGCGCACGCTGATGGAAGCGATGGAGGCGATTGGCCACGAATCGGAGCGCCGCATCGAGGGCGCGGCCGACATCTGGCTGTCGCGCCAACCGGATTATGGCAGATTGTCGATGCGCTTCGACATGATCGCGGTGCTGCCCTGGCGCTGGCCTGTGCATGTCGAGAACGCGTTTTATGGGAGGAGTTAGCGGCCTTTACCCTCCCCCTTGTGGGGAGGGTCGGTGAGCAAGCGACGCGTCGTTGGCGAAACGGGGCGGGGGTGTGGCGCCGACCCCCACCCCGATCCGCTTTGCGGATCGACTGACCGGGGCGAGCCGCCTGTCTCGCCCGTCCTTCGGACCCCCACAAGGGGGAGGGTAAAGCTCACCCCCAGATCATCAGCGCCACCAACCCCACAGTGCCCACCACCAGGCGCCACCAGCCGAAGAGCGAGTAGCCGTTGCGCGAGACGTAATCGAGCAGGAAGCGCACGACGATCAGCGCGGTAACGAAGGCGGCGACGAAGCCGATGGCGATGATCGGCAGATCGGCGCTGCTCAGCACGTTGCGGTTCTTGAACAGATCGAAGGCGAAGGCGCCGACCATGGTCGGTATGGCGAGGAAGAAGGAGAATTCCGCCGCCGCGCGCTTGTCGACGCCCAGCAGCAGCGCGCCGACGATGGTCGAACCGGAGCGCGACGTCCCGGGGATCAGCGACAGGCACTGGAACAGGCCGATTTGCAAATAAAGCCTTGTCGGGAAGCGCTCGACGTCGCGGTAGACCGGCTGCAGCTTCATGCGGTCGACGACCAGCAGCACGACGCCGCCGATGATCAGCATGATGCAGATCAGCCTTGGCGATTCGAACAGCACCGTCTTGATGAAATCATGCGCCAGCGCGCCGATGATGGCGGCCGGCAGGAAGGCAATCAGGATGCCGATGACGAAATGCCGCGTCAGCCGATCATGCGGCAGGTCGAGCAGCATCTGCCACAGACGGCGGAAATAGACGCTGAGGATCGCCAGGATGGCGCCGAGCTGGATCAGGATCTCGAACGCCTTGCCGGTGGAATGGAAGCCGAGGAAATGGCCGGCGAGCAGGATATGGCCGGTCGAGGAGACCGGGATGAACTCGGTCAGCCCCTCCAGCAGGCCGAGCAGCAGGGCTTCGACGATGGTGTGGCTATCCATGGCAACCTCGGCATTCAAGGGACGGAAGGAAACGGCTGGCAAAAGGGCTTGCTTGTCACGGCGCGGAAGTCCCCCTATAGGTCGCAGCACCGTGACGGCCGCATGACGGGCCGCCAAGACTTACCGGTGCGGACGGCGATTCGCCAGTGCGCCTTAATATCGCGGAATCATGCTGACGCTTTTCCATCACCCGATGTTCGCCACCTGCCGCTTCGTGCGCCTCGCCTTCGGCGAATATGGCGAGGAGCTGGCGCTGATCGAGGAAAAACCGTGGACGCGGCGCAAGGAGTTTTTGGCGCTGAACCCCGCCGGCACCTTGCCTATCCTGCTGGCCGAAGGCGACGTGCCGATCGTCGGCGCCATGGTGATCGCTGAATATCTCGACGAAACACGTGGTGTCCTGAAGCGCGACAAGCGCCTGTTTGCGGAAGACCCGATGCAGCGCGCCGAAATCCGCCGCCTGACCGACTGGTATCTCAACAAGGCCGAGAGCGAAGTGACCCGGCATCTGGTGCGCGAGCGCGTGCTGAAGCCGGTGATGCCGGAAACGGCGGGCGGCGGTTCCCCCGATTCGGCGGCGATCCGCGCGGCGCGCGCCAACATTCGCCAGCACATGAAGTACACCAACTGGCTGGCCGGCACCCGTCATTGGCTGGCCGGCAGCAAGGTCACCTATGCCGACCTGGCGGCAGCGGCGACGCTGTCGGTGCTGGATTATCTCGGCGAGATCGATTGGCGCGAGCATGCCGCGGCGCGCGAATGGTACACGCGGGTGAAATCGCGGCCGTCGTTCCGGCCGCTGCTCTCCGACCGGGTTCGCGGCCTGTCGCCGGTTTCGCATTATGCGGACCTCGACTTCTAGAAGCCAAACCCTGCGCGCGCTGATCGACGCCGAGGCGCGGCGCGCCGGCTTCGATGCGGTTGCCGTCACCACGCCTGACGCGATCCCGCTGGCGCCGGCCAGATTGGCAGAATTCGTCGCCGATGGTTTTCACGGTTCGATGGCTTGGATTGCGGAGACGCTCCAACGCCGCAGCGAGCCTTCGACGCTGTGGCCCGAGGTGCGCTCGATCATCGTGCTGGCAATGAATTACGGCCCCGACCACGATCCGCGTGCGCTGCAGGCAAGGCGCGATCGCGGCGCGATCTCGGTCTATGCGCAAAACCGCGACTATCACGAAGTGATGAAGGGCCGGCTGAAGGAGATCGCCGGCAAGATCGTCGCGCGGGCCGGCGGCGACGTGAAGGTTTTCGTCGATACGGCCCCGGTTATGGAAAAGCCGCTGGCTGAGGCCGCCGGGCTCGGCTGGCAAGGCAAGCACACCAATCTGGTCAGCCGCGAGCACGGCTCCTGGCTGTTTCTCGGCACCATCTTCACCACGGCGGAGCTCACGCCAGATGCGACCGAGGTAGACCATTGCGGTTCCTGCCGCGCCTGCCTCGACGCCTGCCCGACCGATGCCTTTCCGGCGCCCTACCGGCTCGATGCCAGGCGCTGCATCTCCTACCTGACCATCGAGAACAAGGGGCCGATCCCGCAAGAATTCCGCGAAAAGATCGGCAACCGCATCTATGGCTGCGACGATTGCCTTGCCGCCTGCCCGTGGAACAAGTTTGCCCGCGCCGCTTCGGAAGCCAAGCTTGCTGCCCGCGACGAACTGCGCGAGCCGCCGCTGGGCGAGCTGTTGCAGCTGGACGACACGGCGTTCCGGACCTTTTTCTCCGGCTCGCCGATCAAGCGCATCGGCCGCGACCGCTTTGTCCGCAATGTGCTGGTTGCCGCCGGCAATTCCGGCGATGTTTCGCTGGCCGGCCCGGTGCGCGATCTGCTTGGCGATGCCTCGCCGCTGGTGCGCGGCGCGGCGATCTGGGCGCTGGCGCGGCTGGTGCCGGCCGCCGAATTCAACAGGCAGGCGGCGATCTACTCGAACACTGAAACCGACACGACAGTGCGGGGCGAATGGCTGTCCGTATTGCCAATTGAGGCGCACGCATGAGCGAAAAACAGGTTTTTATCTTCGGCGCCGGCTATTCGGGCAAAGCCTTTGCACGGGCCAATGCGGGCTGGCACGGTTTGCGCACTACGAATACCCCCACCCCTAACCCCTCCCCACAAGGGGGAGGGGAACTCGCGGAAGCGCCTACCTTCGCAGACCCAGCGACTGGGATCGGTAAGAGCGCGCGGCAGCGTTCCCTCCCCCTTGTGGGGAGGGGTAGTGTGGGCGCCCCTCTTCACAAGAATCTCATTTTTGGCACCACGCGCTCATTGGAAAAATTCGACGCGCTGCGGCAGGTCGGCATCGCGCCGCTGCTGTTCGACGGCGCCCTGACCCCTGAAATCGGCGATGCGCTGGAAAAGACCACCCATCTCGTCGTCTCGGTGGCACCGGAGGAGGCCGGCGACCCTGTGCTTCTCGCCGCGCGCAAGGCGATCGAGGCGATGCCGGCGCTTCGCTGGATCGGCTATCTCTCGACCGTCGGCGTCTATGGCAATTATGACGGTGCCTGGGTCGATGAAACGGCCGAATGCCGGCCGGTGTCGAAACGCTCGTCGATGCGAGTGGCGGCCGAGCGGGGCTGGCTGCAGCTTGGACTCGAGACCGGCAAGCCGGTGGCCATCCTGCGGCTTTCCGGCATTTACGGGCCGGGTCGCAACGCGCTGGTCAATCTGGAAAACGGCACGGCCAGGCGGCTGGTCAAGCCCGACCAGGTGTTCAACCGCATCCATTGCGACGACATCGCCGGCGCGCTCTGGCACCTCATCGGTGGCAATAGAGGCGGCATTTTCAACATCACCGATGACGAGCCGGCGCCGCCGCAGGATGTCGTCACCTATGCCGCTTCGCTGATGGGCGTCGAGCCGCCGCCGGAGATTCCTTTCGAGACCGCCCAACTTTCGCCCATGGCGCGGTCCTTCTATGGCGAGAACAAGCGCGTCGCCAACGCCGCGATCAAGGCAGCGGGCTACCGGTTCCGCTATCCGGACTACCGCCAGGCGTTCGATCGGATGTGGGCCGACGGCAGCTGGCGCGACGGCGAGCCGCGCAGCCCGATGAAGGTAGATAATCGAAACGCGAGCCCGAGGGTGATATGATTCGATTGTGTTGCGGACTTTTGCAGTGGGGTTCATGACGATTTCGATGCGATCCTTGACCGGCAGACGGCCGTTCCTGACGGCGGCGCTGGCGATCGTGGCGCTGGCCGGGCTGGTGGCGGGCGCAATCACGGCCGAGCCACGGGCAAAAGACCTGTTCGGCGCCAAGAAGCTACCGGCGGTGGCTGCGGCGCAATCCTTCGGCTTCTATTCAAAGGGCTGCTTCACCGGCGGCGTCGCCATTCCGATGGACGGCCAGAACTGGGAGGTGATGCGTCCCTCGCGCAACCGGCGCTGGGGTCATCCAACGATGATTGCGCTGATCGAGAAGCTGTCGCGCGATGCCGCCGCCGACGGCTGGCCGGGGCTTCTGATCGGCGACATTTCGCAGCCGCGCGGCGGCCCGATGCTGACCGGGCACGCCTCGCACCAGATCGGCCTCGACGCCGACATCTGGCTGACGCCGATGCCCGACCGCAAGCTTACGACCCAGGAGCGCGAAAACATCAGCGCCACGCTGATGGTCGACGACAAGACGCATCTGGTGAAGGACAGGCTGTGGAAGCCGATACATACCAAGCTGTTGAAGCGCGCGGCGAGCTATCCGGAAGTCGAGCGCATCCTGGTCAATCCAGGCATCAAGAAGAAGCTGTGCGACACCGTCACCGGCGACCGTACCTGGCTGAGAAAAATCCGGCCGTTCTGGGGCCATGACTATCATTTCCACATCCGCATCGGCTGCCAGCCGGGTTCGCCCAACTGCAAGGGACAGGAAGCGACGCCCGACGATGACGGCTGCGGCAAGCCGCTGGCCTGGTGGTTTACCGAGGAGCCGTGGCGGCCCAACAAGAACCCGGACGCGCCCAAGGCGCGCGACCTGATGACGATGGCGAACCTGCCGAAACAATGCCAGTTCGTGCTCGACCAGCCCGATGCCGACTCGGCCGAAGCCGTCACCTATCGCGGCGGCGGCGTGCCGATCGCCGCCAGGGCGCCGGAACCCGACGCGCCTCCGCCTATTGCGGGCAATGCGGGCGGGTTGCCAAACGCAGCCAACGCCTTCACCGCCACGCCGGAGATCGGCATTCCCCTGCCAAGGCGACGGCCGCCGGCAAACGTCGGACAGTGATGGCGAACTGACGCTTTCCCTTTCCGGGGCCATGCGCTAGTCAATCGATTGAACACCGGGCGATTGAACACCGGGCGATTGAAAAACCGGGCGATTGAAACGGTCGCAACGGCGCCGCAAAGGGGACGAGCAAGAGCATGTCAGGCGACGACGACACCGCGTTGCGGTTTCCAGTGCTGATCGGCGACATCGGCGGCACCAATGCGCGCTTTTCGATCGTGCTCGACGCAAATTCGGAAGCCGGTGAGCCGCATATCGTGCAAACCGCCAATTTCGCCACCATAGACGAGGCGATCCAGGCGGCGGTGCTCGACCGGTCGTCCATCCGGCCGAATTCGGCAGTGCTGGCGATCGCCGGACCAGTCGATGGCGACGAGATCCCGCTTACCAACTGTCCCTGGGTGGTGAAGCCGAAGCAGATGTTTGCCAATCTGGGCCTGGGCGACATCGTCGTGCTCAACGATTTCGAGGCGCAGGCGCTGGCCGTCGTGGCGCTCGGCGAAGAGCATATGGAAAAGATCGGCGGCGGCGCGCCGGAGGAGAATGCCGGGCGTGTCGTGCTCGGCCCCGGCACCGGCCTCGGCGTCGCCGGGTTGGTTCATGCCCTCCACCACTGGATCCCGGTGCCTGGCGAAGGCGGCCATATGGATATCGGTCCGCGGACGCCGCGCGATTTCGAGGTGTTCCCGCATATCGAAAAGCTGGACGGCCGCATTTCGGGCGAGCAGATCCTGTGCGGGCGCGGTCTGGTCAATGTCTACCGGGCGGTCGCCAAGGCCGACGGCAAGCCGGCGCCGTTCACCACGCCGGCCGAAATCACCGGGGCGGCCCTGGCCAAGACCGATGCGGTCGCCGAGGAAGCGCTGGCGCTGTTCGTCACCTGCCTCGGCCGCACCGCCGGCGACCTCGCGCTGGTGTTCATGAGCCGCGGCGGCGTGTTCTTGACCGGCGGCATCGCGCAAAAGATCGTGCCCGCGCTGAAGGAAGGCAATTTCCGCGCCGCCTTCGAGGACAAGGCGCCGCACAGCGCGCTGATGGCCTCGATGCCGGTCTATGTCATCACCCACCCGCTGGCAGCGCTTCTGGGCCTTGCCGCCTATGCCCGCAACCCGTCGCTGTTCGGCGTCCAGACCGCGGGGCGGCGCTGGCGCACGTAATCCATTTCGTCCCGAACATGGGTCTGTTCCTGGAAATGGCTGCAGCTTTCGTGACCCTGACCTCGAGCCGCGACGAAGTTTCGCCATAGGCAAGCCGTAGCCGGGGCGCTAAGAGGGGGCCGAATTCCAGCCTGGCATCCCTAGATGCCGGTTGATTTCAGATCGAATCGACCTGAAATCATCCGGCTCTAAATCAAAGAGATAGAGCATGATGTCGTCCGAAAACCGCTTCACACTTTTCGGCATCATGCTCTAGCAAACCACGAAGCGCCCGCGATTTGACCGCTCAAAGTCCACTCAAACTGAAAGTCCAGCCAGCTGAGGTCACTGCGGTGCTGCGCCGCATCCTGGCCGAAAACGGTAGTGAATATCGCTGGACCTATGTCGTTGCCGTCGGCTGCCTGCTGATTGTTTCCGCCACCACCGCCTTCACGGCGTGGATCATGGCCCCGATGATCAACGAGATCTTCTACGAACGACGCGGCGACATGATCGTCTGGATCTGCGCCGGGTTCATGGCCGCCTCCGTGCTGCGCGGCTTCGCCGGTTACGGCCAGGCGGTCGCGTTGGCCAAGATCGGCAACAATCTGGTCGCCCGCTACCAGAAGCGCAGCTTCGACCATCTGATGAAGCTCGGCGTCGACTTCTTCAACGATACGCGTTCCGGTCGGCTGGCGGCACAGGTCAACGAGAATGTCGGCGGCGTTCGCGATCTGCTGTCGCTGACGCTGACCTCCATCAGCCGCGACGCGGTCTCGCTGATCGCCCTCGTTGGCGTCATGATCTACCAGGATCCGGTGTTGTCGCTCAGCTCGCTGCTGATCGGGCCGCCGCTGATCTGGGCCGTCGTCTACATCACCCGCCGATTGCGGCGCATCAACCGTGAATCGGTGCTGATCAACTCGCGGCTGAACGGGTCCGTACAGGAGGCCACGCAAGGCATCGCCATCGTCAAGGCCTTCACCCTGGAAGCCGAGCTGGCGCGCCGGATCGGCATCATGGCCGATACGGCCGAGCAGCGTAACAACAAGATCGCCCGGGTCGCGGAGCGGCTGTCGCCGATTTCCGAGATTTTGGGCGGTCTCGCCATTACCTCCGTCCTTGCCTATTCCGGCTACCGGGCGCTGGTGCTCGGACAACCACCAGGCGCTGTGTTTTCCTTCATCACCGCGCTGATCATGGCCTACGATCCGGCACGGCGCCTGGCTCGTACGCAGGTCGGTATGGAACGTGCCCTGGTCAACGCCCGGATGATTTACGAGCTGCTCGACCTGGAGCCTAAACAGGGCGATGCGCCCGACGCGGTCGAAGCCAGGATCACCACCGGCGAGGTTCGCTTCGACAATGTGACGTTCGGCTACAGCGCCGACATGCCGGTGATCAGGAACCTGAGTTTCACCGCCGCGGCCGGCAAGGTTACGGCGGTGGTCGGGGCCTCGGGTGCCGGCAAGACGACGCTCGTGGCGCTGCTGCAGCGCTTCTACGATGTCGACAAGGGTTCGATCGAGATCGATGGCCAGGACATTTCCAAAGTCACCAAGCACTCGCTGCGCGGCTCGATCGCCTATGTCTCGCAGGCGCCCTATCTGTTCGAAGGCAGCATACGCGACAACATCCGTTTTGGCCGACTTTCGGCGACCGACGCCGAGATCGAGCGGGCGGCGGTGCTGGCGGCGGCCGACGAGTTCATCCGTCAGCAGCCGCAGGGCTACGACACGCCCGTCGGCGAGGGCGGCTCGACCCTTTCCGGCGGCCAGCGCCAGCGCGTCTCGATTGCGCGGGCGATCGTGCGCAACGCGCCGATCCTTTTGCTCGACGAAGCGACCTCGGCGCTCGACAACGAGGCCGAGGCGCGCGTCCAGGAGGCCCTGACCCACGTGATGGAAGGGCGCACCACCATCGTGATAGCGCATCGCCTGTCGACGGTCGTCAACGCCGACCACATTATCGTGCTTGAAGAGGGGCGCCTGGTCGAGGAAGGCACCCATGCCGCACTGATGGCCGATCCAAACAGTGTCTACGCCCGCTTCCACCGCATTCAAGGCAAGAACGGACTGGGGCTTGTCGACGACTCGAAGCCCGTCCAAACTCCGGTCCGGCGCAGCCGCGCCAAGAAGGCGGTGGGGAGAACAGCATGAGCGAATCCAGCGAAATGGGCCTGGTGGTGGTGGGGGCGGCCGGCCGCATGGGCCAGACGCTGATCCGCGCCATCCATTCGATCCCCGGCGCCCGCGTCGTCGGCGCGGTCGAACGAACCGGATCGCCCTATCTCGGCAGGGATGCGGGCGAGCTTGCCGGCATCGGCATCATCAATGTGACGATCGGCGACGATCCGCTGCCGGTGTTCGCCAAGGCCGACGGCGTGCTCGATTTCACCATGCCGGCAGCCACCGTCGAATTCGCAGGCTATGCCGCGCAGGCACGCATTGCCCATGTCATCGGCACCACCGGCTGCTCGGCGGAAGACGACGCCAGGATCGAGGCCGCGGCGCGCCACGCGACGATCGTCAAATCCGGCAATATGAGCCTCGGCGTCAATCTTCTGGCGGTGCTGGTCGGGCAGGCCGCGCGCGCGCTCGGTCCAGAGGATTTCGACATCGAGATCCTCGAAATGCATCACAAGCACAAGGTCGACGCGCCCTCGGGCACCGCCTTGCTGCTCGGCGAAGCGGCGGCGGCGGGACGCGGCATTTCCCTTGCCGGCAACGATGTGCGGTCACGCGACGGCCATACCGGCGTGCGCAAGCCAGGAACGATCGGCTTTGCCAGCTTGCGCGGCGGCTCGGTGGTCGGCGACCACAGCGTCATCCTGGCCGGAACCGGCGAGCGCATCACGCTGTCGCACCATGCCGAGGACCGCGCCATCTTTGCCCGCGGCGCGGTCAAGGCCGCGCTCTGGGCGCGCGGCAAGAAGCCCGGACTTTATTCCATGCGGGACGTGCTCGGCTTGAGCTAAACCATCCATAATTTTGAAGGAGCAAACATGTCGGGAACTCTCGTGCTCGTGCGCCACGGCCAGAGCGAATGGAACCTGAAGAACCTGTTCACCGGCTGGCGCGATGTCGACCTTACCGAGCAGGGCCACAAGGAGGCCAAGGAAGCCGGCCAGAAGCTCAAGGCGCGCGGCTTGAAGTTCGACATCGCCTTCACCTCGGCGCTGATCCGGGCGCAGAAGACCTGCCAGCACATTCTAGACGCCGTCGGCCAGAGCGATTTGAAGACGATCCGCGATCAGGCGCTGAACGAGCGCGACTATGGCGACCTCTCCGGCCTCAACAAGGACGACGCGCGCCAGAAGTGGGGCGAGGAGCAGGTGCATATCTGGCGCCGCTCCTACGACGTGCCGCCGCCCGGCGGCGAAAGCCTGAAGGACACCGGCGCCCGCGTCTGGCCCTATTACCTGCACGACATGCAGTCGCATGTTCTGAAAGGCGGCACCGTGCTGGTCGCCGCGCATGGCAATTCGCTGCGCGCACTGATCATGGCGCTGGACGGCAAGAGCGGCGAGGAGATCGTCAAGCTTGAGCTCGGCACCGGCGTGCCGGTGATCTACAAGCTCAACGCCGATTCCACCGTGGCGTCGAAGGACGTGCTGGAGGGGTGAGGTTTTCGGCCAACGCATTCGCCAAGTCGGCGCTGCCCCTCATTGCCCTGCCGGGCATTTCTCCCCGTATAGTGACGGGGAGAAAGGGCTGGCCGCAGCCTCGGCGCTCTTCTTGTGACGCAGGTGACCGGCGAAAATCATCGATGAGAGCGCCCCTCTCCCCGTCACTGTACGGGGAGAGGATGCCGGCAGGCAGGTGAGGGGCGGCGCTGACCCCCGGGAAACTAAGCCGGCAGGCAGCGGCCCTCGAAAAAGCGCGTTGACACATATCGTTTGCCCGCTTACATGAGCCCGCACCAGCCCAGATGGCGGAATTGGTAGACGCGCACGGTTCAGGTCCGTGTTCCGCAAGGAGTGGAGGTTCGAGTCCTCTTCTGGGCACCAAATTCCCGTTTCGGATAAGTCCGAAATGATTTAGACGCGAAGCAAAAAAGCCCGGTTTCCCGGGCTTTTTTGCTGATGGATGACAGATAGTCCGGCGGAGGGTCAATGCGGCGGGCGAACCGCTTTCATTGCTTCTTCTTCGAGTGTCTGGAGCTTCTCCCGAATCTCCTCCGGCTCGGCATGCTCCAAGCCGACGACATCGTTTCTGGTCTCATTCAGCGAAACGATAATCTCATCAAGCTTGGCGTGAATGGCGGCCGTGTCGCGGTAACCCTGGATCAGCACAACGCCGGTGATCACGATGGCCGCTACCGACAATGCGTAGGTGACCACATTGGTCAGGCCGAATGGCACCAACGCAGTACAGAGCAGCATGGCTACAAGAAGGACATAGAAGCCCGGTGGCCGGGATAGAAAGTCGCCCATCACAAACAGGAAGCGATTCATATCCAGGCCGCGGTCAAAAATGCCACGAGTGCGGTGACGGCTACGCAAATTGGAATTGCCGCGAGTAAGGCAGCTTCCAGGACCCAAGTTTCCTTGTCGCTAAACATCAGACATCCTCCCGTTGAGAAAAGGCTGCCCGTAGACTTTCACAGGGCAGCCACAGCCCGCCGCTCCAGACCGGAGCGGCGGGCTCGCGCGTTACTCGATGATCTGCACGACCTTGCGCGTGTCGGGATCGACGAGAACCGCATGATCTCCGACAACCGTATACTTGTAGCGGACATCCGGAACGTCGATTGCGTGGAGCTCGACAGTGTCTGGAAGTGCCGTGCCGACATTGAGTTCGACGCCGAGCAAACTGACTGAGGCCAGCTTCTGCTTATGGATATATTCGCGAATGACCGTCTGTTGTTCGGGCTTGAGAACAATAACATCCTCGGCAAACGAGGTGCCGATGCCCGCCATAAGGACGAGGGCGCCGGCGGCGCTGACGAAATATCTGGTCATGGGAATTTCCTTTCATAGGCAGTTCGGAAGCGTGGATACGAGCAGATCAGCCGCCACTCGCAGGGGCTGGGGCAGGTGCCGCAGGCTTTGCGGGTGCAGCCGGAGCTTCCACCTTTGGCGCTTCAACCTTGACGTCGATATCCTTGCCGCCGTCGCCGCGGATATTGATGACGCCGGTAAAAATAAGCAACACTACGACCGCAATAAGTGCAAGAACAACAGCAATCGCAGTGCCGCCGCCACCCCCAGAATTAACAACAGTTGGGCCGTCGGCCATGTGTTCCTCTCCTGTTTTATTTAGTTGCATTTGGGAAACGCCTGCCCCGCTTGAACGTTCCGCCTCGGGACTTGGGTCTTAGCTGATATCCGACTTTGGTCTGGTTCGCCGCGGACTGAAGTCACAGGAACAATCTGGCTGATCTCAAGTTCGGTCCCTCGGCGAACAGGCGTGGTGCCGTCGCCGGATTACGCGAGGAGAAAACCATGAAAATCCACTTTGCAAGTGCCGCTGCAGGCTTGTTGCTTTTGGCTGGGGTCGGCGCCGCCGCAGCTCAGGATGTCGTCATCACACCGGAGCAGGATACGGTCGTCCGCGAATACGTAAAAAAGCAGCCGCTGGCTTCGGTGAAGGTCCCGGGCGTGGAGCTGAACGTCGGCAGTGCCTTGCCTGATACGGTCGAGCTGCACGAAGTTCCCAACGTCAAATACCGCTACGTCGTGGTCGACAACCGCACCGTCCTGGTCGATCCCAGCACCCGGAAAATTGTGAAGGTCTACGACTGATCGAATAGCTGCCGCCCGCCGCCGGCCATGGCGGCGGGCAGCGGATTTCACATTGCGCTCCAGGATGATCGAAGATGATCGATGACGTCGAGACATCGCCAGCCCTTGATACCCGCTTGGGTTCTCTCAGGGCGAGAATGCGCGATGCGCGCATAACAGAGGCCGACATGAAGACCTTTCAGAAAGTCGCATCCATCATGGTTGGCGGCAGTGGCCGCATCAGCGGCGATGACCTGATTGCAGCGTCGTTCGTCCTCGAGGACCAGCCGGAAGGCTTGTGAGGCGGAGTACTCACGTGTGCAGGCTCCCGCAACGCTGATCCCAAGTGTTCTGGTGCTGAACACATTCCTGCTACGGGCCGGCGTCGAAGGCGTGCCCGCTGGCGAGGTCGCGTCGCGCTCAAGCATCGTCCAGAACACCATGTCGCCGCATGTGACGATACTCGGCCATGCTAGCCGATGCGGGCGCCATAGAAAATCACCGCGGCCGGCAGAACCGGGCAGGCCGGTCCAGAGCGTCGCCACGCCTATGGTCAGAAATGTCACCGAGGCCAGTTTGGTGCAGATCGGATGATGGTAGCGAGCGATCGCCATATCGACCGTACGGGCGCCGGCCTGGGAAGGACCCACCAGCGCGCCAAGGCCGACCGCCGCGCCCAGCCTGGTCGGCGCGCTGTTTGCCCTGCAACGCGGGGCTATGCGGCGTGCTCGCACAAGTTAGCTCCAACTTGAGGCACGGCGTGAAGTCTCGGTGCTTGCCCCCACGATGGCGAGGTACGAAGTCAAAAGCGGTCAATGTGTTTAGCGATTTACAGTCGACTTCAGCCGCCGTTTCGAATGATGGCGCCCCGCAATCACGAGATTTGTCGATAATAATCGATATTAGGCTGTATTCGCGACTATTCTCATAGTGGGCGATTAGATAAAATTGATATGATATCCCAGGTCGGAGGAGATCGATCCATTCGGGCCGGCATCAGCATGATTGAACCGCAGCTACCGCAAGTTGACAGCATCATCGGGCGGATCTGGTTTGGTACGAAGTCTTAATACGTCTCACCTAAGGTCCAACTTTGACTTCGGGAGCGCGACGTTCGACAGACATATCTCCGCAGGTTACATTCGCCAGTCAGACAGCGCTCCGCACTCGAATGGATGTCTCTGAATGCCGGGCCTCACGCCTTCACGACCGCACCCGAGAACCTTGGGATGGATGGGCACGACAGCGCTCGCCATGGGTGGCAGCAATCAAAGCCTGTTTCTGATTGCCGCCCTTTTTGTCGGTCAGGGGAATATTCCCGGTCAAGGAAGCGCTGCGGTTCCTTTGCTCGTTGTTGGTCTGCTTCTAGGCTGGGCCGCCGCGCCTGCGTGGACCGAATTGGTTCTCATGTGGCCAAACCGCGTCGGCGGTATCTCTGCAGCGTGCGCCGAAGCCTTCCGACCTTACAGTCCCGTTCTCTCGGCTCTGACGGGCACCTGCTATTGGTGGGGTTGGGTGCCGACCTGCGGACTGACAGCGGTTCTTTCAGCGTCTGCAATCCAGCAATGGTACCTGCCGGGCCTCCCCGTGGAGGCGGTCGCCTGCGGGCTCATCGCATTCTTTACGGCGGTCAACCTGTGTGGAATCAAGTGGGTGGTCCAACTGGCGATCCCGATCGCCACTGCCTCCGCGACGCTTGCGTTTCTCTCATCCCTCGTCCCGGTCATCAGTGGCTCGGTCGACTGGCGGCAGGCGACGGATTTTGCCCTGACCAGCCCGTTTACCGGCCTGTTCGGCGATATCACGTCGGTGATGGCGGGACTGTACCTGATCGGGTTTGCCGCACCGGCATTTGAGGCTGCAGCCTGCCATGTTGGCGAAACCATCGATCCCAACCGCAACATTCCTCTGGCGATGTGGGCCAGCGCCGCAATGGCCGGCGTCTATTTCCTGGTCCTGCCGGTTGTCTGGCTGGGTGTGCTCGGGCCGGAGCCGCTCGGCACCGACCTCGCCATAGCTCTCGGGCCCACCTTTGCGCCCTTGTTGGGGAGTTTCGGCAAGGCGGCCGCCATCTGGCTCATCATGCTGAACATGTTCCATGGAACGTTGCAGCCATTGGCAGGCGCCGCGCGGACCCTTGCGCAGCTGAGCGAAGACGGCCTGCTGCCGAGCTTCCTGGCCAGGCGCACCTCAACAGATTGTCCCTGGGCGGCAACGCTGCTCACAGCTGCCGCGGCAATCGGCTTCATGCTGTGCGGGTATCCGCTCTGGATGATCGCCGCGGCCAATTTTACGTACCTGATCAGCATCTGCATGCCAAACATCGCAGTCTGGCTCTTGCGCCGTGACAGTCCCGAAGCCGAGCGACCCTTCCGGGCTCCCAGGGGAACGATCATCCTTGGCGTAGGCGCGGCTGCAATATGGCTGTTGACCGCCATACTGGGATTTCAGCAATTTGGCCTTCCTACCGTCCTGTTCGGTCTGGCTTTGGCATATTCGGGTGCTGCGCTCTACGCCTGGCGCACGATGGAGGATCGATACGCACTCGGTCTACCCTTGCTGCCACATACGCTTCACCTGAAGCTTACCGGAGCCATGCTTTTTGTGCTCGTGCTTGACGGTGCCGGCTATTTCCTGGCGATCGGCAGCGTTCCCCAAGGCGACACTTCATTGGTCGCCGCGCTGGAGGACATTTTTGTCGTTGTCGCGCTGCTGACCATCAGCGTTGGCCTGATCTTGCCGGGAATGATCACCCATTCGGCGACCGAGGTGAGCAACGCGGCAAAGCGTCTGACATCCGGAACGCTGAAGGATTTCTCTCTCGCCATGGTCGCCCTGGGGCGGGGAGACCTCGCTGCGGCGCATGCCTCCGTGAACATCATGCCGGTTACGGTAAACTCTCGTGACGAACTTGGAGAGATGGCCGAAAGCTTCAACCTGCTCCAGGACAAGGTGAGGGAAGCCGCCCACGGCCTGGACGACGCGCGCGAGAACATGAACGTAGCGCGCACCGAACTGATGGCACGGCACGAGGAAATCGCGCATCTCGCGCACCACGATCCGCTTACCGGCCTGGCGAACCGAGCCGCGCTTGCAGCACACCTGGCCACGACGCTCGAGCGCGCAAAAGCAACGCACGCCAGCTTTGCCGTCTTCAGCATCGACCTTGACCATTTTAAAGAGGCGAACGACGTTTTCGGGCACGCCGCCGGCGACGATCTGCTTTGCACCATTTCCCGGCGTCTCCAAACCGCGGCGCCTGAGGCCTTTATCGCGCGCATGGGTGGCGACGAATTCACGGTTGTCCTGGCCATGGATGACCGGTCCGCGAGTGCCAAGGACGTTGCGGACCGTCTGTTCGAATCGGCGGCAGGCAAATTCGAAATCCGGGGCCAGCACATTTCGATCGGGGTGAGCATCGGGGCGGCGATCTATCCGAAAGACGGAGAGAATGCAGCGGCGCTGATGGCAAATGCCGACGCAGCGCTCTACCGGGCCAAGGCGGACGGCCGTCGAATGGTGCAATTCTTCGATCCTGAGATGGATAAGCGGCTAAGAGAGCGCTACGCCTTGCAGCGAGATTTGCGCTCTGCGGTCGGCCATGGCGAACTTGTGCTTCATTACCAGCCGCAAGCCAGGATAGACGGCGAAATCTTCGGTTTCGAGGCACTCGCCCGATGGCACCATCCAAAACATGGGCTCATCTCCCCAAACGCGTTTGTCTCGCTTGCCGAACAGGATGGCACGATCGTTGAGATAGGTGAATGGACGCTCAGGCAGGCGTGCAGAGACGCGGCCTCCTGGCCCTCACCGCTGCAGATCGCCGTCAACCTCTCTCCCGTGCAGTTCCGTTTCGGGGACCTGGTAGGCCTCGTTCATTCTATCCTCTACGAGACCGGCCTTGCTCCGGGGCGGCTGGAACTGGAAATCACGGAAGGGGTTCTCATCCGCGACCGGGCAACCGCCTTGTCGGTTTTGCGGAGGTTGAAGGCGTTGGGCGTCAGGGTCTCGATGGATGATTTTGGCACCGGGTATGCCTCGCTGTCCTCGCTGCAGGCGTTTCCATTCGACAAGATCAAGATCGATCGCAGTTTTGTTTCGGGTGTCGGTTCGAATGTCCAATCGGCCGCCATCGTGCGCACGATACTCAGCCTGGGGAATGCGCTGGCCTTGCCTGTCATCGCGGAGGGTGTCGAAACAGAGGACGAGCGTGCCTTCCTGATGAGGGAAGGATGTCCCGAAATCCAAGGATATCTGGTGGGGCGCCCGCATCCGATAGCGCTCTACAAAGATGTGACGAATGGGCTTTCGCCGGGATCTGCCTTCGGGGAGCCCGAGGATACCACCGCACCCCAGGCGCTTGGCGTAACGCGATAGCCGCGGCGCCGTTCGTCGGCGCGCTGCTCCTGCAACACACCGGTGAGCGAGGACTGCCGACGGTACTGCTCGGGCTCGCCCTTACAAAGGTCGCACTGGTCGGCGCGCTGTTTGCCTTGCAGCGCGGGGCCATGTGAGGCATCCGCACGAGTTGGTGCGGGAACCAACCTGCCCTCCCGGCCAGGCGCTTAACAAACCACTTCAAACCCGGCCGTCTCGGCGCTACGCTCGCACCTATGGCCCCACCCACCCAGCCGATCACCGTCACCCGCCGCGACCAGATGTTTCCCATCCTGGGCGACGCCGATATCGAGCGCATGCGCCGGTTCGGCGAGGCGAGTTCCTATGCCGCCGGCGAGCATATCGTCACCGCCGGCACCGTAGCGCCGGGGCTGATCGTCATCCTGTCGGGCACGGTCGATATCACCCAGGATGTCAGGCCTGGCCGGCGCGAGACCATCGTCACTCATGGTCCCGGCAATTTCATCGGCGAGCTGGCGCAGCTTTCCAGCCGGCCGTCGCTGGTCAATGCGGAGGCGGCCGAGCCGGTCGAGGCCTTCGTCATCCCCTCGCAGCGGCTGCGCGACCTGATGGTGCAGGAGGCAAGCCTTGGCGAGCGGATCATGCGGGCGCTGATCCTGCGCCGCGTCGGGCTTCTGGAAAGCGGCTCGAGCGGGCCGGTCGTCATCGGCCCGGCCGGCAATGGCGACACGCTGCGGCTGCAGGGATTTCTGCGCCGCAGCGGCCAGCCGCACCGCGCGCTCGATTCCGACAGCGACCCGTGCGCCAAGACGCTGATTGAGCATTTTCATGTTGACCCGCACCATCTGCCGATCGTGCTCTGCCCCAACGGCAAGCTGATGCACAATCCCAGCGAAACCGAACTTGCCCGCTGCATCGGCCTGCTGCGGCCGATCGATCCCGACATGGTCTATGACGTCGCCATTGTCGGCGCCGGGCCGGCGGGGCTGGCGGCCGCGGTCTATGCGGCATCCGAAGGGCTGTCGACCATCGTGCTCGATTGCCGCGCCTTCGGCGGCCAGGCCGGCGCCTCCGCGCGCATCGAGAACTATCTGGGTTTCCCCACCGGCATTTCCGGCATGGCGCTGATGGCGCGCGCCTACAACCAGGCGCAGAAATTCGGCGTCGAAATAGTCATCCCCGACGAGGCCAAGCTGCTCGGTGCAGCAGGCGAGGGCTACACGCTTACCGTCGGCGACGGTGAAAGCCTGCGCGCACGCACGGTGGTGATCGCCAGCGGCGCCCGCTACCGCCGCCTCGACATCGCCAAGCTGGCCGAGTTCGAGGGCACGTCGGTGCATTACTGGGCCTCGCCGATCGAGGCGCGGCTATGCACAGGGCAAGAAGTGGCGCTGGTCGGCGCCGGCAATTCGGCGGGGCAGGCGGCCGTCTATCTCGCCAGCCAGGTCCGCAAGGTGACGATGCTGGCGCGCCGCGGCCGCCTCAGGGAAACCATGTCGCGCTATCTGGTCGAGCGTATCGAGGCGCAACCCAACATCGAGGTGCTTGGCGAGACAGAGATCGAGGCGCTGGAAGGCGAAGGCGGCAATCTCACCCAGTTGCGCTGGCGCAACCCCGGCGGCGTCGAGACGCGCCCGATCCAGCATCTCTTCCTGTTCATCGGCGCCGACCCCAACACCGATTGGCTGGCTGGGTGCGATATCGCGCTCGACGCCAGGGGCTTCGTGCGCACCGGCGCCGACATAGGGGCGGGCCAGATGGAGACCAGCCGCAGCGGCGTGTTCGCCATCGGCGACGTGCGCTCCGGCTCGGTCAAGCGGGTCGCCGCCGCCGTCGGCGAAGGCGCCCAGGTGGTGGCTGCCTTGCACGCGTATCTCGCGCGACCCAACGCAGCAGCGCCCGAACTGGCCAGGAGAGCATAATGGATGAATGCAAACACACGCGCGACATCAAGACGGTGACGCCGAGCGCGCTCGGCTGCGAGGAGTGCCTGAAGAGCGGCTCCATGTGGGTGCATCTCAGGCTGTGCCGCACCTGCGGCCATGTCGGCTGCTGCGACGACTCGCCCAACCGCCACGCCACCAAGCATTTCCACGCCACAAAGCACCCGATCATCGAAGGCTACGACCCGCCGGAAGGCTGGGCATGGTGCTTTGTCGACGAGGCGTTCATCGACCTGGAAGGCGACGTGACGCCTCAGAACGGCCCGATCCCGAAGTTTTTCTGAGGCGGCCGACTGTCGGCCGACCGCTGCGCCTATTTCACCGAGCCAGTAACCGTGCGGTCTATGGCATTGGGATTGTGGTCGTTGCCGGCAAGTGCGGCAATGATCAGAAGACTGGCGACGACCGGGACGAACAGGATGGCCACGCGGGCCTGCACATAAAAAATGGCGCGCCATTCGCTGCGCTTTTCCGGGTTGTTGTCCATCATACTCACTCTCGCCATGCCTCCCCAGGCGGGACATAGCGGCGAAGGGTTAAGCAAAGGCTGCTGAATGTGTTAACGCGCGGCGGATTGGGATTTAATCTCGACGGTCAGCGCCGCCCCTCATTGTCATCGGTACGCATCTGGTACGCCTACCCCCGCAGCGCCTGGTCCAGGTCGGCGATCAGATCATCGCCATCCTCTATCCCCGACGACAACCGCACCAGCGAATCCGAAATGCCGATTTCCGCGCGCTTTTCCGCCGGGATCGAGCCGTGCGTCATCAGCGCCGGGTGTTCGATCAGGCTTTCGACGCCGCCGAGGCTTTCAGCCAGCGTGAACAATTGCGTCCGTTCGAGGAAGCGTTTGGTGCCGGCGAGGTCGCGGTCGAGGTCGACCGAGATCATGCCGCCGAAGGCATGCATCTGTTGGACGGCGATGGCGTGCTGCGGATGGCTGGCCAGGCCGGGATAGACGACGCGGCGCACATCTTTTCGCGCCTCCAGCCACTGCGCAATCTTCAGGCCGTTCGTGGAATGCCGCTCCATCCTGAGCGCCAGTGTCTTGATGCCGCGCAGCGCGAGAAAACTGTCGAAGGGACCGGAGATGGCGCCGATGGCGTTCTGCAGGAATTTCAGCTGGGCGGCGAGATCCTTGTTGTCGCCGACGATGGCGACGCCGCCGACCATGTCGGAATGGCCGTTGAGATATTTTGTCGTCGAATGGACGACGATGTCGATGCCGAGTTCAAGCGGCCGCTGGATGTAGGGGCTGCAGAACGTGTTGTCGGCGACCGTCAAAACCCCTTTGCGCCTGGCGAGTGCCGCAACGCCTTCGAGGTCGACGATGCGCAGCAGCGGATTGGTGGGCGTTTCGACCCAGAGCAGTTTCGTCTCCGGACGGATAGCGGCTTCGACAGCGGCGAGGTCGGTAAAATCGACGAAGGAGACCTGCAGATTGG
Organism: Mesorhizobium sp. M0292; assembly: GCF_040321695.1. Taxonomy (NCBI): domain Bacteria; kingdom Pseudomonadati; phylum Pseudomonadota; class Alphaproteobacteria; order Hyphomicrobiales; family Phyllobacteriaceae; genus Mesorhizobium; species Mesorhizobium sp. M0292. The sequence goes on along the minus strand of NZ_JAMYSB010000007.1, from coordinate 9,577 downwards.
CCGAGCGCTTGCGCACCCGCTCCATCAGCCGGAACGAGCCGCCATAGATGTCGTCGGTTGCAACGATATGGGCGCCGCTGTCGAGCAGCTCGAGCACGGTCGAGATCGCCGCCAGGCCGGACGCGAATGCAAAGGCGGCCGAGCCGCTTTCGAGATCGGCCACCGCGCGCTCGAAGGCGAAGCGGGTCGGGTTCTGGCTGCGGGCGTACTCAAACCCCTTGTGCACGCCGGGCGACTGCTGGCCATAGGTCGAGGTCGCGTAGATCGGCACCATCACCGCGCCGGTCAGCGGGTCATGGCTCTGGCCGCCATGGATGGTGCGCGTGGAAAAAGCCAGGCGGTTCTTGCCCGATGGGGGTGTTTCAGCAGTCATCGTGCGCGCCTTAAATGGTTGATCAGGTCGATACGGGTTATCAGGCCGACGAACTCGTCGCCATCGAAGATGATGGCGACCTCGTTGCGGTCGAACACCGGCAGCAGCGCATCCAGCGTCTGGCTGGCCTGCAGCGTGTGCAGATTGGAGGTCATGGCGGTGCACACCGGAGCGTTGAAGCGGTCCCAGCGGCCGTCATAGGGGCCGTCGACCTTGGCCAATATATCGCCCTCATCGATAATGCCGACCAGCTTGCCGTTGTCCAGCACCGGCAGCTGCGAGACATCGGAGCGGCGCATGCGGCCATAGGCGTTGAGCAGGCTTTCGTCGGGGCCGACATAGACGGTGTCGCCGGTGCGGTGCGAGCGCACGACAAGGTCGCGCAGATCGCCATGCTGTTCCTGTTCGGCCAGCCCCTGCTCGGCCAGCCAGAAATCGTCGAACACCTTGGACAGGTATTTGTTGCCGCTGTCGCAGACGAAGGTGACGACGCGTTTTGCTGTCGTCTGCTCGCGGCAATAGCGAAGCGCGGCCGACAGCAGCGTGCCGGAAGACGAGCCGGCGAGAATGCCTTCCTTCGAAAGCAGGTCCCGCACGGCCAGCATGCTCTGCTTGTCTGGGATGGAATAGGCTTTCCTGACCAGCGACAGATCGGCATTGGGCGGCACAAAATCCTCGCCGATGCCTTCGACGGTCCAGCTGCCGGCCTCTTCCATCTTGCCGGTCTTGATCAGCGGCGCCAGCACCGATCCGACGGGATCGGCCAGCACCATTTCGGTCTTCGGCGATGTTCTGGCGAAGTAGCGGCCAAGCCCGGTCAGCGTACCGCCGGAGCCGACGCCGACGACCACGGCGTCGAGGTCGCCATCGAGCTGGGCAAGGATTTCCGGTCCGGTGGTGGTCTCATGCGCCTCGGGGTTGGCCGGGTTGGCGAACTGGTTGGCGTAGAAGGCGCCGGGCGTTTCCGATGCGATCTTCTCGGCCATGTCCTGGTAATATTCGGCATGGCCCTTGCCGACATCGGAGCGCGTCATGCGCACTTCGGCGCCGAGCGCGCGCAGATGCTGGATCTTTTCGCGCGACATCTTGTCGGGCACGACGAGGATGATGCGGTAGCCCTTGGGGATGCCGACCTGGGCGAGGCCGAGGCCGGTATTCCCGGCGGTCGCCTCGACGATGGTGCCGCCGCGCTTGAGCTTGCCTTCCTTCTCGGCCGCGGAAATCATAGACAGCGCAATGCGGTCCTTGATCGAGCCGCCTGGATTCTGGCTTTCGAGCTTGATGAACAGCCGGCACTTGCCGGTGTCGAATTTGGTCAGTTCGACCACCGGCGTCTGGCCGATGAGGTCGAGCACCGAGGCGTAGGGCGGACGCAGGCGGGATAACGCGCCGTCCGAACTGCCTGGCGCAGCTTTTCCGTGCTCGCTCATATCGATGTGCTCCCTTGAACAAGCGACCGCCTCGGGGGCAGAGCGGCAGCGTAGCTTCTTTTCCGGCCGTTTGCAGTCGGAAAGAAGGTAGATCGTGCCAATCAACCGGCGAGAGGGGGAATGGAATTCCAGTTTTAGGCCGGCTTTGGACTCAAGCCCAACACCCTCCGTAGCGATCCTTCCCACCCCCCTCTGAGGGGCGTGCTATCCCACCGACGTCAACAGCTTTACCCCAGCAGCTGCTTGCTCAGCCGCGCACACTGGACTCGGATATCGGGGATGGCGTCGATCTCGAAGAAGGTGCCGCGGGTCAGCGGCCCGACGGCGAGGATCTTGGCCGATGCGGTGCCGTCGCCGGCGATGATTTCGCATTTGGCTGTGACATCGAGACCAAGCCGCAGCGGGTCGGGCCGCGCCAGGCCGCGGTCGACCAGCGAGCGCACGACGCTGTTCGACGTCGTCGAGATATCGCGGGCGATGCCGGTGCAATCATAGATGCGGGCGACCTGCAGCGTTTCCAGCGCCTTTGTGTGGCGGGACTGGATGCCGACGGTGAATCCATCGCCGGCCTCGATGCCGACGACACGGCCGGCGACCGGGCGGATGCGGCCGGTGCGCACCGCCTCGGTGACGCGGGCATGCACCTCGGGCGCCAGCCGATGGCGATGGATGTCCCACCAGGCCTTGGTGTGCTCGACGAAGCGGCGCTTGGCCGAGGACGGCCAGTTCTGCCAGATCTTCTGGTTGAAGGGTCGCAGCCCATCGACGACGTCGCGCCAGTCGATGCCGGCCTTCTGGTTTTCTCGGATCAGGTCGCGGAACCAGCCGACGAAATAGGAGAGCTGCGTGCCGAGCGGAATGTCGGCGACGTCGAGCTTGATCGGGTTGCCCTTGCGGTGCGGCGACGGCAGCAGGCCGCGCCGCGACACGGCGACGATCTCGCCGCGATGGCCGCGCTGCTCGAGCGACAGGAAGGCATCGACCATGCTGAGCCCGGTGCCCAGCACCAGCACGCGGGCTTCAGGATCGAGCGCTGTGTCGGCCTCGGTGCCCATGCGGATGGCATGACCTTGGCCGGCGCCGGGCTGCTCGTCGTGGCCGGTGGCAAGCACCGCCAGATGCGCGACGACGCTGGTGCCGTTGGCCAGCACCACTTCGACACCGGACGATGTCGGCGAGATCGACAGGCTTTCCTCGCGAATCAGCCTGAGACGGCCGGTTTCCTTTTCGCGCGCTTCGAGTTCGTCGAGCACTTCCTTGAGGTAGCGGGCATAGACGCTGCGCGGTGCATAGAAGGGTGTCTGCGGCGTCTGTTCCTGGCTTATCAGGCCGCGCCCCTGCAACCAGCGCCAGAAATTCAGGGGATCGTCGGCATAGGCGCTCATCCCCGCGGCGCTGACATTCAGCACGTGCGCCGATAAGAGCGTCGAATAGGCGATGCCCTGGCCGAAATGCGGACGCTTTTCGATCAGCGTGACGCGAAGGTCCGGGTTGGGCGACTTCAGCAGATGCGCGGCAAGCACGACGCCGCTGGCGCCGCCGCCGACGATGATGATCGAGCTGCGGATGATCGAATTGGCGCGCGCGACGCTCATGCGAGCACGCTCAGGATCAGGCGGGGACCTTTTGCGCCGGCGCAAGCTCGTCGATGTCCCTCGCGACCGGAAGGTCGTCGAGGACGATGTCGCGCATCTCGGCCAGCGTGCGCTGGTCGAGCACCTCGGCGATCGCCTGCCGGACCTCGAGCATCAGATGTCGGACTTGGCATGTCGCCTCATTGCAGTCTTCACAGCGCTGATACTGGGTGCGGCTGGCGCAGGGGATGGGCGCCAGCGGTCCGTCGAGGACGCGCACGACATGGCCGACCTTGATCTCGTCGGCCGGGCGCGCCAGGCGATAGCCGCCATCCTTGCCCTTGCGGCTCTGGACGAAACCGGCATTGCGCAATTCGCCCAGAATGGCGTCGAGGAATTTCTTCGGGATGTTGTTGCCGCTGGCGATGTCGCCGACGAAGGCGAGCTGTCCCACCGGCAGATGCGCCAGATGGACCAGCGCCTTGAGGCCGTACTTGCCTTTTTTGGTGAGCATAGACCGAATGTTTCTCTGTCAGGCGATGGCCCAAACCATCGGTTGCGAAACGCCTGACGTGCCTCCCCGCCGCGTGCAAGCTGCTTCGACACATAAATTCTACTGACATGATATACAAGCCGAGAAACCTTGATTTTGCTTCGTTTTCACGCCGCAGGGGCCACTTTGGCAAGGCTTTGTGCCGTTACGGTCACAGCCAGCCGCGAGCGATTGCGGCGATGAACGGCGGCTCCTGCTCCCAATGTCGATAAGATTACTATACTTACCCTCGAACACGCGGAACGTGTTTTCAAATCAACCGTCTTTTACAGCATGGATTTGCGCCATTTGGGGCTTTGCCGGGAATTTTGGGTCGCAGCCCGCGGATCGGCGAACATGACTCCCGACAACTCGGGCGCCGCCCTGCGCCCGATATCAGGACGCCGCCTTGCCGCTCTGAGACCGGGCGGCCTTGGCGGCCACCGGCACGCCGCTTGACCGCAGCATCCAGCGGTGGCCGTCGCTGCGGAAGTCGGTGAGGCTCAACGGCTCGACATCGATCCTGCGGCAGGCCGCAAGCGGCGCGCCGAGCACCAAATCAGGCCTCTTCCGTAGCGAGGGTTGGCAGGACCACCAACTCTTCAGCACCTTTGGGGCGCCGTTTGCGTTTGTGCACGGTCCGACACGGGCCGGTCACCGCGCCCGCATCAGCCGTTGGTTTTTTTCTAACAAGTGCTTTTTCCTTGGAACGATTTAACTCTACAAGAATGATAGAATTAGCTGACTATGAACAGGCATCCGGTTTTTCTCATTTTTCATGGAGCCTTTCATGTCCAGCATTTCGCGACGCATTGTCCTCCTGTCGTCGGCAGCTTTGGCGGGTGCGGCCTTCCTCGGCCCGGCCCAGGCGCAGGACCTCAACATCACCATTGGCTACCAAACGGTGGTCGAACCTTCGAAAGTAGCACAGGCCGACGGCGCCTATGAAAAGGCGACCAAGGCAACGATCGACTGGCGTAAGTTCGATTCCGGTGCCGATGTCATCGCCGCCGTCGCATCCGGTTCGGTCGATATCGGCTATGTCGGCTCGAGTCCGCTGGCCGCGGCCGCCAGCCGCGAACTGCCGATCCAGACCATCTTTGTCGTCGGCCTGATCGGCCAGTCCGAGGCGCTGGTCGCCCGCAATGGATCCGGCATCGAGAAGATCGCCGACCTCGCCGGCAAGAAGGTGGCGGTGCCGTTTGTGTCGACCACGCATTACAGCCTGCTTGCCGCGCTGAAGCACGAAAACGTCGACCCGAAGTCGGTCGAAATCCTTAATCTCAGGCCACCGGAAATAGCCGCCGCCTTCGCCCGCGGCGACATAGACGCGGCCTATGTCTGGGATCCGGCGCTCGGCCAGATCAAGACGACAGGCAAGGTGGTGCTGGATTCCTCGCAGGTTGCCGCCTGGGGCGCGCCGACCTTCGACGCCTGGATCGTGCGCACCGACTTCGCCGAAAAGAACCCGGACGCCGTGCGCGATTTCGTCAAGGTGACCGGCGAATCCTATGCCCAGTTCCTGGCCAAGCCCGAGGCATGGTCGGTTTCGTCGCCGGAAGCGGCCAAGATCGCCAAGATCACCGGCGCCAAACTGGAAGAGGTGCCGCAGCTCCTCAAGGGTTACGTCTTCCCGACATTGGAAGAGCAGGCTTCCGACAAATTCCTCGGCGGCGGCACGGTCAAGGCGATCGAGGCAGCTTCGGCCTTCCTCAAGGAGCAGGGCAAGATCGACGCCGTGCTGCCCGACTATTCGAAATACGTGTCGTCGAAATACGTGACCGAGGCTCTGGCCTCGAACTGATCTTCAGTTTTACGCAATTCCGGACGGAAAACCGCTTCACACTTTTCCTGGAATTGCTCTGAACACGCGCGGTTTCCTCTTCCCTGACGCCGCGTGCTGCCTGTCCCGGATCCGCTCAACGAGGGCCGGGGCAGGCTGATTTTCTTCCGGAGCCCCTTTTCATGCCGCATCTCGTACTCCACCCGCATCTCGTACTCGACAAGGTCTCGGTTCACTATGACGGCCAGGCAGCGCCGGCGGTCGACCGAGTTTCCATCGATGTCGCCAAGGGCGATTTCGTCGTGCTGGTCGGCCGCTCCGGCTGCGGCAAGACCTCGCTGCTCAATGTCGCCGCCGGCCTGGTCGAGCCTGCGCGCGGGGTCGCCACGATCGGCGGCCGGCCGATCACCGGCCCAGGCTCCGACCGGGCGGTCGTGTTCCAGAACGATGCGCTGTTTCCCTGGCTGACGGCCCGTGAAAACGTCGCCTTTGCGCTCAGGCTGCGCGGCGTGCCGCAAGCCGAGCGGGCGCGCCGCGCCGACCAGTTGCTGGCGCTGGTCAAGCTTGACGGCGTCGGCGACAAACGCATCTGGGAATTGTCCGGCGGCATGCGCCAGCGCGTCGGCCTCGCCCGAGCGCTCGCGGCCGAGCCGGAATTCCTGCTGCTCGACGAACCGCTCGGCGCACTCGATGCGCTGACGCGCGAGCGCATGCAGACGACACTGCTCGACCTGTGGACCGCAAGCCGGGTCGGCGTGCTGATGGTCACGCACGGCATCGAGGAGGCGCTGGTGCTGGCCACAAGCATCGTCGTTTTGGCGCCCGGACCGGGCCGCGTGGTGCGGACATTCGAGACCGGTTTCAGCCGGCGCTATGCCGCAGGCGAGCCGATCCGCGCCATCAAGGCCGATCCAGTCTTTGCCGCGGCGCGCGGCGAGCTGACCGATGCGATCTTCGAAGGAGAGGCGGCATGAGCGTCACCTCCTACAGCGAGCGGCCGGCCACCGGGACCGGCGAGGCCGATGCCATTTCGGTGCCGTGGTCGCGGCCGGTGCGGAAGCGGCGCGGGGTTTCCTCGCGGGCGATCAGCGCCGTCACCATCCTGGCCGCGCTGGCGGCATGGGCGCTGTCTGCGCGCCTGCAACTGGTGTCGCCGGTGTTCCTGCCGTCGCCCGCCGCCGTGTGGACCAAGTTCATCGTGGTGATCAAGGACGGCTTCGTCGACGCGACTTTGCTCCAGCATATCGTCGCCAGCCTCGGCCGCGTGTTCGCGGCGCTGCTCGCGGCCATCGTCATCGGCGTTCCGGTTGGGCTGGCTATCGGCATTTCGACGGTCGGGCGCGGCATCTTCGATCCGTTGCTCGAATTTTTGCGGCCCATCCCGCCGCTCGCCTATCTGCCGCTGGTCATCATCTGGTTCGGCATCGGCGAGCCGTCAAAGATCCTGGTGATCGCCATTGCCATGCTGGCGCCGGTGGCGCTGTCGACGGCCTCGGGCGTGCGCGGTGTCTCAAAGGAGCGCATCGATGCGGCCCGTTCGCTTGGTGCGACGCAGCGCCAAGTGGTGCGCCATGTCATCCTGCCCAGCGCGCTGCCGTCGATCCTCACCGGCCTGCGCATCGCGCTCGGCGCCGGCTGGTCGACGCTGGTTGCAGCCGAGCTGGTGGCGGCAACGCGCGGCCTCGGCTTCATGATCCAGTCGGCCGCCCAGTTCCTGGTCACCGATGTCGTGGTGATGGGAATAGTGGTGATCGCGACAATAGCCTTCGTGCTGGAATTCATCATCCGCCGGATCGAGCGTCAGCTGGTTCCGTGGGCGGGAAAGGAATGACAACAAGTTTCTGCCGGTTTGACCGGCTGCTTCCCTTCGCAGCACGGCGACCGCCGACCCCGGAACAGAAGGAGTGATGTCATGACCCAGTCCACCGCGGTGCTGTTCGCCCATCTCGGCAACTGGCTGCTCGCCTGGCGGGAGAACTCGTCGTCACAGCCGCAACCGAAATCGCCGGCCCCGGTGCAACTCGACGCCGAACGCGACCGCCTGCCGCCACGCGACGAGGGATTTTACTGGGCCTGGCAGTATTGGTCGCAGTGAGGTGATGGTGATTAGCGCCAGCCTTCGCGATTTCGTCATCCTAGGGCGAAGCAAGGAGCGAAGCGACGCGGCGCAGACCCTAGGATCCATGCCGAGACGCTGATGCTACGCTCCAGGGGAGCAACAAACCGGGCGCCTACCACCCGGTTCCGCGAAACAGCTCAAACCACTCCGGATTGGCCTTCTCTATCAGTTCGATCTTCCACTGTCTCGGCCATCGCTTCAGCGACTTCTCGCGTTGAATGGCATCGGTGATGTCGAAGAATTCCTCATACCAGACCAGCCGTTGAACACCGTAGCGGCTGGTGAAGCCTGCGCCCTGGCCGGATTTGTGTTCAGGCATGCGGCGGGCGAGATCGTTGGTGACGCCGATGTAGATCGTGCCGCGTTTTTGGCTTGCAGTCATGTAGACGTAGCCGGTCATGGTTTCAGGGTATCGAGCCTCGGTTCGCGCACAAGCGACATTCTGATCCGTTTCACTCTACGCCAAACGTCACGGCATGGATCCTAGGTCTGCGCCGCGTCGCTTCGCTCCTTGCTTCGCCCTAGGATGACGAGCGCTGGGTTCTGAAGAAAATATTTCCACGTCAAGCAGCCAACTCGCAAAATCGTTTCTCTACTAAATTTATAGACCTACCTAGCCTTGTCTCTCATCCACGGCAGGCAGCCCTTCCCGGCGCCGGTTCGCAGCGAAGGAAGAGGGATCATGTTCAGCCTGACCAGACGCATCTTCGGCATCGGCCTGTTGGCGGCGGGCATTTCCGCCTCGCTCAGTGCCTCGGGGCAGGAGTTGAAGCAGCTCAACATCGGCTATCAGAAGACCGGCCTGCCGGTCATCGCCCGGCAGCAGCAGGTGATCGAGAAGGCGCTGAGCGACAAGGGTGTCGCGGTGAAATGGGTCGAATTCACCGCCGGCCCGCCGCTGGTCGAGGCGCTCAATGTCGGCGCCATCGATGTCGGCTGGACCGGCGACGCACCGCCAATCTTCGGCCAGTCGGCCGGCGCCAACATCGTCTATGCGGCGGCACTGCCGGCCAATGGCGACGGCGAAGCGATCTTCGTCAAGCCGGCATCGCCGATCCAGTCGCTCGCCGACCTCAAGGGAAAGCGCATCGGCGTCGGCAAAGGCACCAGCGCGCACAATCTGCTGGTCGCGGCACTCGAAAAAGCAAACATCCCCTTCGACCAGATCACCCCGGTCTATCTCAGCCCGGCCGATGCCGCGGCGGCTTTCGCCAGCGACCAGATCGATGCCTGGGCGGTCTGGGATCCGTTCTACGCCATCGCCGAGACACGCTACCAGCCGCGCGTGCTGGCGCGCTCCAGCGAGGTGCTGAAGGTGAACACCTATTTCCTCGCCAACAAGGATTTCGCCAAGGCGCATCCGGAGACGATCGCCACGACGATATCGGCGCTCGGCGTGGCGGCGAAATGGGCGGACGCGAACCGCGACAAGGTCGCCGCGGCGCTGCATGAGGTGACCGGCGTGCCGCTCGATGCACAGACGATCGCGGCCAACCGCACCAAATTCGGCATCTTCCCGATCACCGACGAGATCATCGCCGGCCAGCAGGCGACAGCCGATCGCTTCTACAAGCTCAAGCTGATCCCGAACGCGGTGCGCATCTCCGACGCCGTGTGGACCGCACCGGGCAATTGAACTTTCACGTGTGGCGGCGGGCGCGGAAACCCCCCCCGCCGGGGGGGTGTAACAGTCAGGGGGTTTTGCCAGGACCCGGCAAAAAAACCCCCCACCCCCCCCCCCGCGATGTGTAGTGTTAGAAACCCGC